>NZ_JACJSM010000036.1 GCF_014698145.1 Oscillatoria sp. FACHB-1406
GTAATTCGTAATTCGTAATTCGTAATTCGTAATTCGTAATTCGTAATTCGTAATTCGTAATTCGTAATTCGTAATTCGTAATTCGTAATTCGTAATTCGTAATTCGTAATTCGTAATTCGTAATTCGTAATTCGTAGTTCGTAGTTCGTAGTTCGTAATTCGTAATTCGTAATTCGTAGTTCGTAGTTCGTAATTCGTAATTCGTAATTTATAACTTATAATTCATAACTCATAACTCATAATTCCCCCCATTCATAACTCATAACTCATAACTCATAATTCCCCCCATTCATAACTCATAACTCATAACTCATAATTCCTCCCACTCATAACTCATAATTCCCCCATTCATGATTTTTCTTTTAACGCAGCCAGTTGCGCGGGAGTCATGAGTTCGTAACGCTCAAAAGGCTGATGAATCCAAGGCGCATCCGGACAATAATCCACGTAATAATCGGGGGCGATAGTCGAGCAACTTTTATACCAAATCGTAGCAGTGCGAATTTCAGAAATTCCCGAGCCGTATCTGGTTTTCAACCATTCAATTGCGGCGTGTAGACTTTTCCCTGAATCGACAAGATCGTCTACAAGTAAAATGCGACCTTGCAATCGTTCTGCGGTCATCGTTAAATGCTTGGAAAAAACCACTTCTCCTCGCGTGCGATTGCCTTCGCCGCTATAAGAAGACGCAAAAAGAATCGCCAATGGTTTATCGTACAAGCGACAAAGAATATCGCCGACTTGCAGTCCGCCTTTGGCAAGGCAAACAATTTGGTCAAACTCCCAGCCAGATTGATGAATTTGTAGGGCTAACGTTTCAATTTTTTGGTGATATTCTTCCCAAGAAATGTACAGTTCAGGCATTCCTTCGCTCCGTTTTCTATTTGACAATTGATAATTGTACTTCTCTCCTTAAAGGAGAGCATTTCAAGGATTTATTAAAAACTAGCAGAAGTGAAGTGAAAATTTTGTTATGCTGGAAACGGTTGTGCGGAAATCGAAGAAGCGCTAGCTTAAAAATACGAGAGTTCGATAGTTTTCAATGAATCAAAGTTTACATCAAGTGCAAAAAGCCGCAGGTGCAAGTTTTAGCACCGATAGTATTGTTCCCCTTAGTTTTGCTAACGATACAGAGGCAATTCGAGCAGCCAAGGAAAGCGTTGCATTGTGCGATCGCTCGAACTGGGGACTATTGCTCGTTTCGGATGACGATCGCGCCTCCTTTATCCACAATCAAACTAGCAACGATATCAAAACTTTGCAGCCCGGGCAAGGCTGCGATACCGTCTTCCTCACCTCAACAGCGCGTACCCTCGATCTGGCAACGGTTTTCGCGACTGAAGATGCTCTCCTCGTTCTCGTTTCCCCCGGAAAAGTTCAATCTTTAATGGCATGGCTCGATCGCTATCTATTCCCGATGGATCGCGTCCAATTAACCGATATTTCCCCAAAATACGCGATTTTTAGCCTCATTGGAGCAAACAGCCGCGATTTACTCGGCGCGATAGGCATAGAACTGCCAGAAACTCAGCCAGACAATCATCATGCTCTCGTGCCGTTCCAGGATACAGAAATTCGCGTTGTAACGGGCAGCGGCTTAGATTTACCCGGCTATACCTTAGTCGTTCCTGCGGACGCGGCGGCGGGGGTTTGGAGTCAATTGCAGGCAGCAGGGGCAACCCCAATCGGAGAAGCGGCTTGGGAACGGTTGCGAGTCGAACGGGGCAGACCGGCTTGCGATCGCGAACTGACTGAGGAGTATAATCCCCTAGAAGCGGGACTCTGGTATTGTACTTCCTTCACCAAAGGCTGTTATATCGGCCAAGAAACAATCGCGCGCCTCAATACTTACCAAGGCGTAAAACAACGGCTTTGGGGCATTAAACTACAGTCTCCCGTCGCTTGTGGAAGTGATATCGTTGTAGACGGTAAAAAGGTGGGAACCCTCACCAGCGTCTCGGAAACGGAGAATGAACCTTTTGGCTTAGGTTACGTGCGCGTCAAAGCAGGCGGCGAAGGTTTAAAGGTCGGAGTGGGAGAAACTGAAGGCGAGTTAGTTGCCGTTCCCTTTTTGTCCCATGCTTATGTATGATGCACCCAGCTTAGAAAATCGGGATTGGAGAAGTCAAGGTTAGCAATCTAGCACAGATACGCAGGCGATCGAGGGCGTTTAAACTAGCGCTTCGGCGGAATCTGCCAGATTATCGACTCGTTCTGTCGGAACTTTAACCCGTTCGAGGTGCGCGCCGACATTGCGTAACTTCTGCTCGATGTTATCGTAGCCGCGATCGAGATGGTGCAACCCTTTAACAATGGTCATGCCATCGGCAGCCAAACCAGCAATCACCAGCGCCGCCGCCGCGCGTAAGTCCGTTGCCATCACCGGAACGCCGGAAAGTCCGTGAACGCCGCGCACAATCGCGTTTTGTCCCTTGACGCGGATATCTGCGCCCATACGACTCAACTCAGCAACATGACGCAAGCGATTTTCAAACACGGTTTCGGTAATAACGCTATTCCCTTCGGCTAGTGTTAGCAGCGCGGAAAACTGAGCCTGCATATCGGTGGGGAAACCGGGGTAAGGTAGGGTTTCGATATCCGTCGCTCGCAATTCGCTCGGAATTAAGCGCACGGTATCGGGCGCATCGATAACCACTTGCGGGCCGATTTCGCGCAATTTAGCAATAATGGGCGTGAGGTGATCGGGGACGACGGGCGCTATACTCAATTCGGAGTGAGTAATCGCTGCGGCGACTAAGAAGGTTCCAGCTTCGATGCGATCGGGAACGATGGGGTAATCCACCGTATGTAGCTCCGGTACGCCCACAATCGTAATCGTATTCGTTCCTGCACCGTGAATAATTGCACCCATTGCGCCGCAGAAACTTGCTAAATCGACGACTTCTGGTTCCCGCGCGGCGTTATAAATCGTCGTTTCGCCTTCCGCTAGCGTTGCAGCCATCATCAACGTTTCCGTCGCGCCGACGCTGGGATAATCGAGATAAATCTTCGCACCTTTAAGGCGACCGCTGCGTCCTTTGACATCCGCGCAAACTACGCCTTGTTCGATGCGAACTTCCGCTCCTAATGCTTGGAGTCCTCGAACGTGAAGATCTACCGGACGAGCGCCAATCGCGCATCCTCCGGGCAGCGGCATCCGCGCGCTTCCCAAACGAGCTAACAGAGGGCCTACTGCGAAGAAACTGGCGCGAAGTTTAGAGACTAACTCGTAAGGCGCGCGATCGCTCCCTACATGACTTGCATCGATTTCGAGCGCGTCGCCGTTTCGCTCGATCTTTACGCCTAAAGCGCGCAGAATTTGGCACATTTTGCCAATATCAGCCAGGGAAGGAACGTTGCTAATTCGGCATTGCTTCGGGCAAAGCAAAGTTCCCGCAAGAATCGCAAGAACGGAATTTTTGGCTCCGCTAATCGGGATGCAGCCCGAAAGCGGTTTTCTGCCCCAAATTTTTAAGACAGAGGTTTCTTCGTCAGTTGCAGCGGACTGAGTTTCCTGGCTCGTAGCGGCGATCGCAGTTCTGTTGTTCACAAGCAATAATATTTTGTGAATATTTTTTAATTTTCGTTTTGATTCTACAGGAAACACAAAAAATGTCTAGTTTTCTGCAAGTCATTCGGGTTCAATAGCGTACAAATGAATTTATTTCTAACTTTTGCTTGACATTCACTGGAAGTTTCGAGATAATAGTAAATCGCGCGAACAAACGCGCCGTCAGCGGAACTGGCGGAATTGGTAGACGCGCTAGATTCAGGTTCTAGTGGGCTTTTGTCCTTGCGAGTTCAAGTCTCGCGTTCCGCATTTTCAAGAAACGATGTTAACGAGCCTGCAAAATCCCTTAGTCAAGCAACTGCGAAAGTTGCGATCGCGCTCCGAGCGGCACAAGCAAGGGTTATTTTTGCTCGAAGGAACGAATGCGCTGCAAGGGGCGGGCGAAACGAACGCGCCCCTAGAAGTTTTGTGCGCTACGCCCGATTGGATGGCTAAGCATCCGCAACTGTGGGAGCAACTGCAACATTTAGCCCAGCGAGTGGAAACAATCTCGCCAGAAGTCTGCGGCGCGATCGCCACAACTGTCAATCCCGATGGAGTCGTCGCTGCCGCAGAACGCGGCAAACTGACTAAAGCACCGCAATTCCCGTTGAATTTCGGCATTGCCTTAGAACGATTGCAGGATCCCGGTAATTTAGGCACGATAATCCGCACTGCTGCCGCTGCTGAAGTCGAAGGATTGTGGTTGAGCGAAGATAGCGTCGATCTCGAAAATCCCAAAGTCCTGCGCGCCTCAGCGGGAGAGTGGTTTCGCGCACCGATCGCTGTGAGCTCCGATTTAGCGGGCGTTATCGCCGATTGTCGCGGTGGGGGAATGCAAATCGTCGCCACAACACCCAGCGCCCAATTCACTTATTGGGAAGCCGATTTTAAGAAACCAACTTTGATTTTACTCGGCAACGAAGCGGCAGGATTGTCATCAGAATTATTGGGATTGTGCGATTTTCAAGTAAAGATTCCCCTAGGGGCGGGAGTCGAGTCTTTAAATGTCGCGATCGCGGCAGCTTTATTATTATATGAAGTCCGAAGGCAGCAACGAGCGCTACGCGAGTTCGACAAAGCCTAAACGCAAGGTTGGTATAAGCTGAAAGCTTTATTCTAAGGTTAAAGAATATTATTTTAAGGCAACCAATGCGGATTTAAACCGGGAATTAACTTTTTGGGCGGCGAGATTTTGGGTTTTCCGCCGGTAATTTCGGGTAAAGGAAGATACCAAATATTAGCTTTAAACGCTTCTTGTCCGGGGGCGGTAGCGGTGGCAGGAATCGCTTGATCGAACAGCAATCCGGAGCCATCGGGAGCCATACTGAGAACGACTTCGCGATCGTTAACAAGGGCTAGAAATGGGGTTTCGGTGCGTTGTTCGAGATCGACGATCGAGAGAATCGGTTCGGAGGGTTGCTGTTCGCTATCGATCTTTAAGCAATAAAGGATATTCGCTTGTTGAGGGGAGAATTGACAGTTGGGGATGAGGGCGCGGGTGCGTAGGAGTTCTTGTTTTACGCCATTGCGACTGAGAAGAACGAGCGATCGCGTCCCTTCAGCATTGGGTTCGAGTAGGATGTTCGCTAGCGTTTCGCGAGAAAAACCGACAATACTATCGTAACCGGGAAGAAATGCCAGAGGTTTAGCCTTCGGAGTCAAAGGAATCATAGAAATGCCGCCTTCCTGGACGACAGCAACGCTTTGAGAGTCGGGAGAAATCGCAAAAATTTCGCCGAGAATGCCTAAAGAGCGGGCTTTTTTACCTTCTTCGATAATCCAGAGGGAGCGATCGCGCGCATTTTGGCGATTGAGGCGTTCGACGAGGATAATCTGTCCGTCTCCGGAGAGATCGAATTGCAGATTTTGGTAATCGCTCGAGCCGAGAATGGGTTGAACTCGTCCGGGTAAGGGTTCGCCCCCGCGATTGGGAAGCCCTGTCGTCACGGTAAAAAGACTAACAGCAGTGGGATCGCGTTCGATTGTATCGCGCGCAACCGCAGAAAATAAAAGGCGATCGCCATCGGGATAGGGTTGAAAATCGACAACGAGCAAATCTGCGGGGGTAAGAATTGTCTTTTGCTCCCGCGTGATATTGTAGAGGATCAAGCGATCGCGCTCTTCCCCGAACGTACCCACGTAAGCGAAAACGCGATCGCGGGTAGTAAATTGCGCTTGAAACGGGCGCAGAGTGCGTCCGACTTGACCGAATTCGCCGTATTCGGCTTGCGCGTTCGATAATTGTAGAGTGTAAGTCTGACCGTACTGAGGCGGTTGGTTCGCGACATAATACATTTGATTGCCGTGCCAAGAAATGCGTCCCGGCAGTTCCGGCGTAATGCGTAAATTCTCCTCCACGCTCGCTCGCTTCATCGGCTGGGCAAATGCCAGCGTCCAAGTCCGATCGCGCGCGCTAATGCGTTTATTGTTCCAGCTAAATTCCGAAACGCGGGGAGTCCAGTACGTCCCCGCGAGCGTCAAACCGCTCAAACAAAGCGAGAGAAACGCGATCGCCGCAATCGCCGCGCGATCGAACGGATATCCGCCTCGCGCGTTTTCCAACCGATCGGGGGTAGAAGATTCCATGAAACAAGGGGCAGGCGTAGAAATGTTATCTGCGTTAGGCTATCCACAAGACATCATAACAACCGTTGACAGTTGACAGGTATTGAGTTGTCAGGAAACAGTTATCAGTTGTCAGTTCTGGGAAAATTGTTGGTTGAGTTATGGCCAGTCACTCCGTTAGGGTAGAGCCGCAGGCAATTCATAAAGTCCAGCAAGCGCTCGCTCGCCAGAACTTAAAACAAAACTCTCTGGCTGAACTGACGGGTTTGGACTCGCTAACCCTCAATCGCTTTTTCCGGGGCGAATTAGTGCGTTTTACAGCGATCGCAGCGATTTATTCCGCTCTCGAGTTAACCTGGGAAGAAGGCGATACCCTTGCCCTCTTTACCCAAACCTCAAAAAGTCCCTTCAACTCCCGCCAGCGCCATCTCGAAATCCTCATCGAGCGCAGTCGCGAGCGATGTTGTGCGAAGATACAAAGCACCTACAGTAAGATTCGCCTCCTAGACGGTCGCTGGCTTGAAGCCGAGCGCGTCAGTCCTTCCGTTTATACTCTCGACAAACTCCCCTTAGATACCTATCATTCCCGCTCCGATCTCCTGCAACAATTCAACGCAATCCGCAACTTCGATCGCTTCGGTTTGGGGGAGCGACAAGGACGCATCCCCGGAATTGATGCAGCAACTCTGTGCGACAAACTCTTTGTCGTCGGAAAACCGGGCATCGGGAAAACTTCGTTTTTACGTTACCTCGCAATGGCGTGCTGCAACGGAAACTTTCAGAGGCGTTCGATTCCAATCTTGCTCGAACTCAAAGCGCTGACGGACGCAGAAGGAACGAGTCCTACCTGCGTGCAAGATTGGATTTACCGAGAATTAGCTGAAGGCGATCGCGATCTCGCCGAAAACCTCCTCCATCACGGCTGCGTTCTCATTCTCTGCGACGAACTCGATGAAATTCCCGAACCCGCACGCCGCAGCGTGCAATATCAACTGCGAACTTTTTCTCAGCGTTACTTCAAAAATCGCTTCGTCCTCGCTAGCAAAACGCAATTCGTCGAATATCCATTTCCCGCTTTTGAATGGGTCGAAATTGCGGAATTTTCCCTCGAACAAATTCGTAAATTTGTCGATATTTGGTTTGCTGACTTCAGCGACTCTCCCGCTCAAATCCACGCCCTCACTCGACAGTTTTTCTACCAACTCTGCAAGCCAGAAAACTGGCGCATTGCGGAATTAGTCGGTCATCCGTTTAACCTCAGCTTGGCTTGTTGGCTATCGATCGCTTACAACTCCCTGCCCGCGTATCCTTGCGATCTTTTCGACCAAGGGCTGCGACTGTTTTGGCACGCCCAATCGCAGCAGGATGAAGCTCCTCCGAGTAAGTCCGAACGCTTAGCGCTTCTCAGTCATCTGGCTTTGCGAACCTGCGATCGCGGGGAATTATTATTCGATCGCAAAAAACTCTTTGCCGATTCGGTCGCATTTCTGCAAGCGACTAGCTCCAAGAGCATTCCTTTACCCCAACTTGAAGCGCGCGCGCAAAGCCTTCTGTTGCACTTAGAAAAACGCGATCGTTTGCTCTCAGAACGCGATCGAGGCATCTATTCTTTTAGCAGCGTCGAACTCCATCAATACTTTCTCGGACGCGCCCTCGTCACTCGCCTGAAACTGCAAGACTTTGAAGGAACCTTCAGCCGTAGTACGCCCAAACTATGGTGCGATAGTTTCTTCGACAGTCTCAATCGCTTTCCTAGCGCTGACGATCTCCTGCTCCACCTCAAACGCAAAACCGATGAAATCCTAGCCCGCGAGCCAAAATTGCAAATTTTTCTCGGTTGGGTACAACGTAAAGCCACTTCCGTGGCTACTTCCTACAAACCCGCTGCGGTGCGAGCTTTTTACCTTTCCCTCGGTATCGATCGCGACTTAGAACCGAAACTCGCCAACCCCCTCGACTTCTCGCACGCCGTCGATCGCTCTGTCAAATCTCCCCTCCACAATCGCTCGTTAGCTTGTTGGTTGGATGCAAATGTTGCGATCGCCTTCCGACACGATCCCCTACGCCAACTCGATCCGGATTTAGCCCTAGACCTGATTCTCGATTGTTTGCTTGTCACCTCAACCCACGACTTGGGGTTTTTCCTAACTTTTCTTGAAGATCGCAACCTACAACTCGACGAAAATTTTTCGGAAAGTTTGCACGAATTGAACCAACAACTTCCCGATCTTCGCACGCACCCCCAAAAATATGAAGCGTGGTGGGAAGCGCGCAGCCACGATTGGATCGAAAGCTTGAGATTTGCCATCATTGGCTACCGCAATATTGGTTATGTGTGGCAACTCGATTCTCGCGAGCAAGAATTGCTCGAACAGTACCTCAATGCTCACAAATATTTAATTGAAGGGCTGAACCGAGCCACAAACGTAAGTTCCCAATTACAATACAATCTCGAAGAAACGCTGTTGCTGCCTGCACTCCTCCCCCCGCAAATACGCTCGTCATCCTCTTGACATACTCACCGGGCTGAAGCCACGGTGATTCTTGACGCTTCACTGACTGACGCTACCGACGGGGCGGCGTTTAATTTCGAGGAAACCTCGAAATCCGCGCCCCTAGTAGTCTTACTCTGTCTCTGCGTCCGTTTAGAGTCTCCCAATGCCCTAGGTTGACTTGATTCTATATTTTTTGCTGCATTCTCATCTCGGTCGTGTTCAGTGCCACAATTCAGGCATCGAACCGACCGAACTTTTAGATCGAGCTTACCCCATTTAAAACCGCAGGCTGAACAAATTTGGCTAGTTGGCTCCCATCGATTAATGATGTGAAACTCTCTGCCGAACTTTTCAGATTTAGCCTCACACAAATCCCTAAACTCTCTCCAACCTTGAAGACTAATGGCTCTGGCAAGTTTGCGATTCTTCACCATTCCAGATACATTCAAATCCTCCAAGACGATAGTTTGATTTTCGTTAACAATCTTGGTGGATAGTTTGTGCAAAAAATCTTTGCGGATGCCTACAATTCGATTGTGCTGCTTGGCGATTTGAATTCGAGTCTTGTTTTTCCGATTTGAACCTTTCTGCTGACGCGCTAATTTCTTCTGAAGTTTGCGAATTTTACGATCGTGCTTTGAAGAGTTAGGACTCTCAGCTTTAGAGCCATCAGACATCACAGCAAAGGTTTTGATTCCTAAGTCGATTCCGATACTTTGGTTTTTGGCATCGGATTGAACCGGTTCAATATCTACAACAAAGCTAAGGAAATAGCGGTTAGCAGCATCTTTAGTCACTGTCACGGAACTCGGTGTAGAGGGCAACTTTCTAGACCAGATTGGTCTTAGGTTGCCGATTTTAGCTAAAACAACCTCCCCTTTTTTGATAGAAAATGCAGCTTTCGTGAACGTTGCAGACTGATTATTGGTCTTTTTCTTGAATCGGGGCTGACCGACTTTTCTACCTTTTCGTTTTCCTTTGAGCGAGTCGAAGTAGTTTTTGTGGGCTACATCTAACTGTTTAAGGGATTGCTGCAAGGGAACAGACGAAACACTGTTTAACCATTCTCTTTCAGTTGTCTTTTTAGACAGCGTGAGAGATTTAGAGAGCGCGTTGTATCCAGGATATTTACCGGACTTGCTGAAAGCTAAAGCATCATTCCAAACTACTCGCACACAACCGAACAACTGGGCTAGGCTCTGCTGTTGTTGGTCAGTCGGGTAGAAACGGTATTGATATCTCGCTTTCATTGCGCGTCTGTATTCACTTCTGAAAGTCTTGCAGTTATGGAGAAATCGTTCAATGAAGTGGCTAAGAAGATGAATTTTCAGATTCTCGAATTTAATGGGGAATCTGACCACATTCACGCACTCATTGAATATCCACCTAAGCTGTCCATCTCTCAAATGGTGAATGCTCTAAAAGGCGTATCCAGTCGTCGATATGGTCAAGCTGGATACCCTAAGCCCTATGGCAAAGACGCTCTCTGGAGTCCTAGCTATTTTGTTAGCTCTGTTGGAGGTGCGCCGATTGAAGTCTTAAAGCAGTACATTAGAGAACAAGAAAAGCCGTCCTAGATGGTTGCTGAGACTTCGGCGTGAGCGCTCAGTCGAACGCTTGTCGAAGTAAGGACGGGGTTTTAGACCCATTCTTCTGATAAAAACGAGGAATGAGTTTTGAACCAATCCCTCAAAACCCACTCCCCCACTTAATTTTAAACTCGTGCTTACAGGTCGCCGCCCCGCGCCGCCAACAAAAAGATGACCACCGGCCCGGAAATCATAATCAAGCCCACCAAAGTCACTTGTAGAAGCGCTTCCCAATTGACTCCCAGGAGAGTCCCTCCTACTGAATTGAACGTATCGGTTACAAAATTCATTTCTCCTCCTAAACTTTAGCATGGTCGCTCCCCAGGCTTTGGCTCTCGCCTGCCGCAGAGCAATGCGGTACAGTAGATTAGTATACCTTCAAAGTTGCCCGAGTTCCGAATCTATGAGCGAGCGTCCGAGGAGAAAATCTTGATGCGATGGTGCTGTGTTAAGAATTGTGGAGCTTGCTGCTATCTAGACCCCTCAGAACGACCAGAACTCGATGATTATCTCGATCCTGAAGCCTTAGCTCTCTATCTGAGCATGGTCGCTGAAGATGGCTGGTGCGTTCATTTCGATCCTCAAACCCGCGAATGTCGCATCTACGACGAGCGACCGGAATTTTGTCGGGTGCGACCGGATACTTTCAAACAGATGTTTGATGTTGAGGAGGATGAATTCGAGGAATTCGCGATCGCCTGTTGCATCGAACAGATTGAAGATCTTTATGGGGAGGACAGTCCAGAAATGCAGCGCTACCAAGAGAGCGTTGATTTCCGCAGCAGTAATTAAAGATGTTGGTCGCAATAGACTTAATATCTTTAAATTAGATTTTGTTTTCCTCCAGTTACCACTCGTCCATGCCCACCCGCGTAATTTTGTCAAGACTGAGTAGTTGACCGACTCTCTAGTAAGACCTGAAATCGTTCGTCTTCGCGAATACTGTCGAAATCTGGCTCGGTTTTTGCCATTTCTCGATACTTTTCGGGATTGAGCGCGATCGCGTGTTGCAGGTTTTCCAGGGCGCGATCGAGGTTGCCTTGCTGGGCGTAGGCGCAGGCTTTATTATACAGCGCTTCGTGATAGTCCGGTTGATATTTCAGGGCATTATCAAAGGAAGCTATTGCTTCTTCATATCTTCCTAAATTGGCTAAAGCAAGCCCCCGATAGTTCCAAGCTACGTCATCGTCTGGTTTGTATTTCAAGGCATTATCGATGGAGGCTATTGCTTCTTCATATCTTCCTAAATTGGCTAAAGCAAGCCCCCGATTGTGCCAAGCTTCGCGATAGTCCGGTTTGTATTTCAGGGCATTCTCGTAGGAAGCGAGTGCTTCTTCATATCTTCCTAACTTACCCAGAGAAATCCCCCGATTGTGCCAAGCTTCGTGCAAGTCCGGTTTGTATTTCAGGGCATTCTCGTAGGAAGCGAGTGCTTCTTCATATCTTCCTAACTTACCCAGAGAAATCCCCTGATTGTGCCAAGCTTCGTATTTGTCCGGTTTGTATTTCAGGGCATTCTCGTAGGAAGCGAGCGCTTCTTCATCCCTTCCTAAATTCTTCAGAGAAAGCCCCCGATTGTTCCAAGCTTCGTATTTATCCGATTTGTATTTCAGGGCATTATCAAAAGAGGCTATTGCTTCTTCATCTCGTCCTAATTTGTACAGAGTAATTCCCCGATTGTTCCAAGCTTCGTATTTATCCGGTTTGTATTTCAGGGCATTATCTAAGGACGCGATTGCTTCTTCGTACTCTTGACACGAACCATGCAAAGCCCCTAACTCATTAAATAACTTCTCGCAGTTCTTTCCTTCGCGGTTTTCTTCAATCAGTTCCTGGATTTCGATAATCTTTTGATTTCTCTCTTGCGGCGTTAGGGCTAAATATTCTTTGTAATCTCCCTCTGCCACAATTCGCCGTGATTCTTTCTCGATACAGTCGCCATCCCTCGACAACTCAAACACGCCGCAGCGCCAATCAAAAAAGTCTGGCGCGCGCTGCAACAAATATCTAAAAACAAAAGTCGGCACGAGCAACACAAAACTAAAATTGAAATCATCGCGAAACCGTTCTCGCTGTTGATTGAGATTAATCAGCAAGCGCGGTACGCCTTTCCAGCTATAGTGGTGCGTTTCTTTGCTACTCCATCCCGTCAGTTTTCTCGCCTCTTCATACTGCCGCAAAGAATGTTCTAATCCGCTGACGAATAAAATATCGATTTCGGCTTTATCCTCCAGCTTCTCCACTTCCGCATAAAAATCTTCAATCGGCTTCTCAAACTTCAGCACGCGAATCTTCTTCTGCGGCAAATCCGTCCGAATTTCTTCAACAATTTCTGTCCCCTTTTGCGGCGAACAGCGCACAAAAAACAACCCAAACCCTTCATTCAGCCGCAAGGTATTCAGCAGCGCCGAATAGTCATCGCCATCGGGTGGCACATCGTTATCCCATTCCGTTAGTTTAAGTTCGACCATTGTTTTTTTTGCGTGCGTGCGGATGCCAATTTTCCGATTGATTCAACCCTAATTTCGTAGGGGCATAGCATTGCCATTCGTGTCAACTTAAGGTCAAACACTTAGCCCGCCAGGAACTCAAGTTCCACAGCGATTAGCTGAAACCCGTTAAAACGGGTTGGATACATCTGAGTTTCTCAGTCCTATAAATGAGGACTTGAGTTATTAGCCTTGGGTTTGAACCCAAGGCGGGCTAGGTGAGCGGGGATTAAGCTTAAGTTGACACTAATGAGCATTGCCATGCCCTTACCTAATCCTTGCTTTTATAAGCGCTCGTCTAATGGATTTCATCTCCTCCAAAACCGCTAATAATAAATCAAGATAACGTTGCAATAATTTAGATTCTCCTTAATTCTTGGTTAAGGTAATGGTGCGTTACGCTTCGCTAACACACCCTACTAGACTTAACGTAAAACCTATAAGCTGACTGCTGTTTGATACTTAGCGTTCGATCCCCCCTAGCCCCCCTTAAAAAGGGGGGAATTGGAATTTATTGAAATTCCTCTTTAATATAAGGATAAACCGGAATTTGTTCAAAGTCCCCCTTTTTAAGGGGGATTTAGGGGGATCGAGAGTCCCCCTTTTTAAGGGGGATTTTAGGGGCGCGGGTTGCGAGGTCTTAGGGGCGCTGTTTTCGAGGTTCCCTCGAAAATTGGAGCCGCCCCGTCTCGCAATTAAACGCCGCCCCGTGGGGGATCGAGAATGGTGCGTTACGCTTCGTTAACGCACCCTACTAAACTCTCGTGCAAGCGTCTTGAAACTCCTTAATCCCTCGAATTAATGGATGTACGTCATACCAGCAGTGGCGTTCTCCCTCCTCATTCGTCTCGCTATATTCTAAAATACAACGATTGAATAATAAACTGCGATATTGCTCCTCATTCTCAATCGCTTTGCTCGCATAAACCTTCGCTAACAATTCCCATTCGTTCGCATAAACTGCATTGCGATAAGTATTCCTCGCTTCGCTAATCGAGCGCAACAAATGTTTTTTCGGAATCGGAAAACCCGTGCCGTAACCCATTGCCTGCTTAGCGATTAATAGCAAATTGCGGACGTGACCGCCACTCATCGCGCACAACATTTCTAAACTCTCGGCTTCGGCAAATACATCGCCTACTAAGCTCAAGTTGGGGTCAATGCGACGAACCCGCAACGCTAAAACTTCCTTCATTTTTTCGATTCCCGCCGTATAGGGGCGATTGTCGGGTAGATGCACCATCACCATCGGCAAAACCTGCGCTTCGCTGCCGTAGATATCGCGCAAATCGGTGACGCGCCCGGAATAAATCAGGGAAATGGGAACGGTGTAAATAATATGGCAATCGAGCTTTTTCAGTTGTTCGCTGCGATCGATAAAAATATGCTCGTGATTGGTATGCTTGTCTTCTTGAGGAACTGGCACGATCCGGTCTAAATTATCGGCAATAACGGCGAGTTGTTCCCGTCCTTGCGGCAGGTTGCGCTTAGCTTCTCGGATGAATTGATTGAGCGCGTCAATTAAGGGAACGGTATAAGGATTGACTCGTTCGCGGATTTTTTGACGCTGCCCGGGTTCGGCGCGCAAGTTGGCGGTAATTTTCCCGTACTGAGCGATTTGTCCTTCTATTCCCAAGCTTTCTAGGGAGACTTCTGTTAATGCTAAATCTTTCAATTCTTGCCAGCGCGATTTGAGCCAATTTAACAGCGGTGCGGGGTCGGCATTGTCTTTAAGCGCTTCTAAGATTTGCCGCGTGCAAGCCAGGAGAATGTCGGTATATTCTGTATCTTCGGGTTCGATGTCTTCGCTATCAGCCGCAAAATAAACGACGAAAAAACCTTTTTGTTCGAGGTCGGCTTTGAGGCGTAACAGTTCCGTTGATTTACCGCCGCCGCGATGTCCTGCGTAGAGTTGGCAGGTGTTGCGATCGGACATAATTAACTCGTTCCCCAATTCGACGAGAATGTCGCTGTCGCCGCGCACTTCGTTACAGTTGACGTAGGTGGGGTCGCCTGCGGGAAGCGGTTGAAAGGGTCGATGGAGTTGTAAATCTTTCGGTAGGTCTGGAAATCTGCCGCCATAAATTGCCTTTGCCAAAAAATTAGGCGAATTCATTTGTTCGCTATTATCGCTCGGAAACTGTAGAACCGCTCGCTTAGCATTAAAAATTACTCCCCTCAGTCGATTTCAGCAGCTTTGAACGGCAACCGCATTCCCACCCTTGTTATAGTAAGGGCGTTGCCTGCAATACCCATAGATTGGCGCGCGACTATCGATGGATTTTCGGCAACTCTTGGCAGGCAATTGCCCCAAGCCTGAGACAATAGGAACTGAAAAAGCCCTTCGGCCGATAATAAATTTTGATTATGCAAACTCTTAGTCAACCTAAATCCGCATCACCTATCCTTCTCTCCACCGATACAACCATTCAACGGCGCAAAACTCGTCCCGTGCGCGTGGGCGACATTACGATTGGCGGCGGACATCCGGTTGTCGTTCAATCGATGATTAACGAAGATACGCTAGATATCGACGGTTCGGTGGCAGCGATTCGTCGGTTGCACGAAATTGGCTGCGAAATCGTTCGCGTTACGGTTCCCAGTATGGCCCACGCCAAAGCTTTAGCCGATATCAAGCAAAAACTCAAACAAACCTATAAAGATGTCCCTCTTGTCGCCGACGTGCATCATAACGGCATGAAAATCGCCATCGAAGTGGCAAAACATATTGAAAAGGTGCGGATTAATCCCGGATTATACGTCTTTGAGAAGCCGAAGAGCGATCGCGAAGAATATACCGACAGCGAATTCGAGCAAATTGGCGATAAAATTCGCGAAACTCTCGAACCCCTTGTCGTCGCCCTCCGAGATAGCGGTAAAGCAATGCGAATCGGAGTCAATCACGGTTCCCTCGCCGAACGGATGCTTTTTACCTACGGCGATACCCCCGAAGGTATGGTGGAATCTGCCCTCGAATTTATCCGCATCTGCGAATCCCTCGATTTCTACAACATCGTTATTTCGATGAAAGCATCGCGCGTCCCCGTGATGTTGGCAGCATACCGCCTCATGGCGCAACGCATGGACGAACTCGGAATGGATTACCCGCTGCATTTGGGCGTAACGGAAGCGGGCGATGGCGAATACGGACGCATTAAATCCACTGCCGGAATTGCAACCCTCCTGGCTGAAGGAATCGGCGACACGATTCGCGCCTCGATCACCGAAGCGCCGGAAAAGGAAATTCCCGTCTGTTACAGCATCCTGCAAGCCTTGGGATTGCGGAAAACGATGGTGGAATACGTCGCTTGTCCGTCCTGCGGGCGCACTTTATTTAACCTCGAAGAAGTGCTGCACAAAGTCCGGGAAGCTACTAAACATTTAGTGGGTTTGGATATAGCAGTAATGGGGTGTATTGTCAATGGCCCCGGCGAAATGGCGGATGCCGATTATGGCTATGTGGGCAAACAACCGGGTTATATTTCGCTCTATCGCGGTCGGGAAGAAATCAAGCGCGTTCCCGAAGACAGTGGGGTAGAAGAGTTGATTAATTTGATTAAAGCGGACGGGCGCTGGGTCGATCCGGAGTGAAACACTTAGACCGCCAGGAACTCAAGTTCCTGGCTAATAGCTGAAACCCGTTGAAACGGGTTGGATACATCTGATTTTCCTAGTCCTATAAATGAGGACTCGAGCTATTAGCCTTGGGTTTGAACCCAAGGCGGGCTAGGTGAGCGAGGGATTAAGCTTAAGTTGACACCCATGAGCGATGCGGCTGCCCTTACGGTAGCGGTTCTCGCTGGGATGAGCGATCGCTTTAAGCTATATTATTCTTCCTCAGAACTGCTCGAGACGATCGCATCTATCGTTTGCACGGCGCTTTCTACCTCGTCTTCGATCTCAGCGTCGCTTTCTTCCTTCTCTAAACTCCCTTTCGGAACGTATTCGATCTCCGCGCGTTCCCGCAACCATGCGAGAACTTTTTCCTTGCTCAAATCTTCTTTAACAAAGCTATGCAAGCGATCGCGATCGACGTTGCGATCGTCTAATTCCTCGAGCAGTTCCTTCGACTTCGCTGCAATCTCCTCTTCCGTCGGTTCTAAGGACTCGCGCTTAGCTACCTCCATCAGCGCTAAAGAACGCTGGACGTTAAGAACGGCTTCGGGACGAGACTTTTGTCGGATTTGCGGAATGGTTTCCTTATTAAACAAGCGCCCGATATCCATGCCATACTGCTGCATTTGCATCGCCGTTTGCGTCAGCATCGTATCGAGTTCGCGCTCGATATTCGTTGCGGGCGGATCGATCTTGGCTACTTTCAGCAGTTCCTCAGTCAGCGCCTCGTCTACGCTCGTTTGGGTTTCCCGTTCTGCTTTCTCTCGATACTGCTTCTCTAAAGATTCCCGCAATTCTGCCATCGTCTCGTAATCGCTGACTTCTTCGGCGAAATCATCATCGAGTTCTGGCAGTTCCTTTTCCTTAATTTCCTTGACGCTGACGGTAAAAATCACCTCTTTCCCCGCAACATCCGCTTTGGGATAATCATCGGGAAAAGTCACTTGAATTTCCTTCGTATCGCCGACATTCATTCCGACGACACCTTCAACTAAACCGCTAATAAAGCGCCCCTCAGCAATTTCCATCTGGAAATTCTCTGCATCTACGCCTTCAAGCGGTGCGTCTCCTTCTGCTGCATCGGCTAAACGTCCTGCGTAATCGACGATCGCGACATCGCCCATTTCTACCGCGCGTCCTTCAACCGGAACGAGGGTGGCGTGCGCTTCCCGCTGGCGCTGGATTAAATCTTCTACTTCCTGCGGATCGTACTCCGTTTTTTCCGCAGTAGCCTTAAAACTCGAATAATCGCCTAACTCTACTTCAGCCGGAACATCCACCCTTGCCGAAAAGGTTAGCGGTTCGCCGGGAGTGTATTTCTCCAATAATTCATCGATCGAGGAAACGAGTTGATAATTGCCGATCGCGTCGATCGCTTCGTCCTTAATCGCTTTATCGAGACTCTCTTGGATCAGTTCTTCGAGGGCTTCCACTTTAACGCGCTGCGGCCCCAAACGCTGCAACAGAATATTGCGGGGGACTTTACCTTGGCGAAACCCGGGCAACTTCACCGACTTCGCGAGGCGCTGGACGATTTTCTCATAAACCTGCTTTGACGCTTCGGCGGGGACTTCAATTTCTAGACCGATTTGGCTAGCCGGGAGCTTCTCCTGGGTAACTTTCATATACAACCTACTAATCGAACCAACTATTAAGGATAACTTCTGAAACGCAAACTACTATCATAGGCTACCCTGCAACTTCTTTGCTATTCCCGCTCCGCTCTTCACCATCGGGAGGCTTGAAAAGAAGCTGCCTTTCTCGTCATCGTTGGCTGAAGGCGATACACCATGCCGTCAAGCGCTAGTTTTATAAATAACGCCTAATGTGAATTAGAAGCCAGAAAGATCGATCTTACTGTTCTTTCTCCGATCGCCCACCGATTGGGAGAGGGGCCGGGGGTGAGGGAAATCAAGGCTTTTGGATAATGCACATCAGACGTAAATAATCTTTATAATGCCCCGTCCTATTTAAAAAAAGCAATGAGCGAGGAAAACGCACGCGCCCCGGGCAAGTTGTATGTCGTGGGTACGCCGATCGGAAATTTGGAGGATATGACGTTTCGGGCGATTCGGATTTTACAAGAAGTCGATGCGATCGCGGCTGAAGATACGCGCCATACCGGAAAACTACTCCAGCATTTCCAAATTTCTACGCCCCAAGTCAGTTACCACGAACACAATCGCAGCACTCGTCAAGCTCAACTGTTGCAGCGCTTGCTAGCCGGTGAGAGTATCGCCCTCGTCAGCGATGCGGGAATGCCGGGAATTTCCGATCCCGGTTACGAGTTGGTGAAAGCGTGCGCCGAACATCAACTCGAAGTCGTTCCGATTCCGGGCGCAACTGCCGCGATCGCCGGTTTAGCGGCGGCGGGTTTGCCCAGCGATCGCTTTATTTTTGAAGGATTTTTACCCACTAAGGACAAAGAACGGCAAGCTCGCCTCAATTCCCTCAAAAATGAGACGCGCACCCTAGTTTTTTACGAAGCACCCCATCGCGTTCGGCAGACTTTAAAGGATTTGGCGGTGGCGTTGGGGGGCGATCGCGCGGCGGTTTTAGCGCGAGAATTAACGAAACTGCACGAGGAGTTTTGGCGCGGGACGTTGGAGGACGCGATCGCGCATTACCAAGAACGCGCGCCTAAAGGGGAATTTACCCTCATCGTCGCCGGAAAGGACGCAACCACAACGGTAGAACTTTCCGAAGCGGAATTAAAAGCGGAATTGGAACAATTGCTAGCGGCGGGAATGACGCGATCGCAAGCTAGCCGTCACCTTGCGGAAACTACGGCTCTGCCTCGCCGTCAATTGTATCAATTAGCACTTGAACTGGGAGAGGCAGAGTCATGAGTCATTTAAGGCAATTGTTCGGGATCGATGCCGCGCGATCGCAAATACTCCAATAAGCGTTCTTTTTCTTGGCGTTCTTGCTCCGCACGCTGACGCTCAGCTTCGGCACGCTGGCGTTCTTCGGAAAGAGCGCTTTCTGCTTCCTGAAGGCGTTCCACCGCCCACGGCAGCATATTCCCCGCCTCATCCCACCAGCGCAACCAATAACCCGTTCGTTCTTCCTTCGTCCCTCGCCACGCCCCGATAAATAACTTCATTTCAGGAATCCAATTTCTGCCATTTTCGTCCGGTTGTATTAACTTATACCGCCCGTTTTCTAAATGGTAAAACTCCAAGGCTCCTGCTACGGGTTCAAAAATTCCGTAGTAAGGAATTTGCAAAATCTGCTCGTAAAAAAACCATTTTCCCGGTGGAAATAATTGACGAACTGAGTATTCTTCCCCATTGAGATCGGAAAGAAATTCTAGCACTAACGTCGGGATTTCCCCTTCGAGATGGGGCGTATAACTCTTGCGATCTTCTGGCGTTTCTCGAGGCAAAACAGAAGCCACGTACACCCAATCGGGAGCTTTTGCAATGAACTGCTCGTCTACGGTAGCGCATAAGCCAAAGTTGGAAGCGACGAGCATTTCTGGTTTGATGCGATCGCTTAATTCTAAACTCTCGCGCAGCGCGCCCGCGAGCAACGGTTGACCTGTATTTTCCACGGGTTTATCGTCGAGTTTGAAGTCAGGAGGTAAGGCTTGCCAACGAATTTTACGGGCGGGTTTTTCGGGAGTGGGAGGGATAGGGGTAACGGTCATGGCTGTTTTGAGGTTGGCGGTCATGGCGTTCAAACATACTCTATCAAAATTAAGTGCGGTGGAATTGCACGATGGAGGAACAAACCTGCTACTATCATCGATTAACGAACGAGGAGAGAACATTGGCGGCGAACATTCACCCTACGGCCGTTGTCGAACCAGGGGCTAAGTTAGGCAAAGAAATTACTGTTGGGCCTTTTGCTTATATTCAAGACGATGTGGAAATTGGCGATCGCTGCGTCATCGGTCCCCACGTTTCCCTTTTGCGTTACACTCGCTTAGGCGAAAATTGCCGGGTGCATAGCGGCGCGACGTTAGGCGACCTGCCCCAAGATGTCGCTTTTAAGGATGAGGAAAGTTACGTCCGCATCGGCGATAACTGCACGATTCGCGAAGGCGTTACCATTCATCGCGGCACGAAAGCGGGTACGCTCACAGAAGTAGGTCGCGATTGCTTGCTCATGGCTTACTCGCACCTAGCACATAATGTCAAAGTTGGCAACAAGGTTATCATTTCCAATGGAGCCTTACTCGCCGGTTACGCGGAAGTCGGCGATCGCGTTTTCATCAGCGGTAACTGCCTCGTCCATCAGTTTACCCGCATCGGTCGCCTCGCCATGCTCTCCGGCGGCACGGCTATCCAGAAAGACGTACCGCCATTTTGCATCACGCGATCGATGTGCAGCAATACCGTTATGGGATTAAACGTAGTCGGTTTGCGACGCGCTGGATATACTTCTGAGGAGCGCCTTTATCTCAAACGCGCCCTCCGAGCGCTCTATCGCTCCGACATTACCGTTTCGCAAGCCGTCAATCGCATCGAAGCCGAATTCTCCTCAGCGTTAGTCGGCGAACTGTGCGAATTTGTCAAGGACTCCAAGCGCGGGATTTGCAAATTCGTTAAAGGTTCTAAAGGAGAACCGGCGCTATTCGGAAATTCCCCAGAAGAAACTTAGGAACTGCTGCCAGGAAAGAAAACAACGAGGGCAACACGAGTCAACATAATTCGTAATTGATAATTCGTAGTTCGTAATTATTACCCCATGACGGTCAATTTTTAACTAATTCTTTCTCACAAAAGAATTAACAGTTTCCCGTTCGAGCCAGCCCCACATTACCGCAATTTCACCAAAACGTAGATTGGGATGTTGGCGCTGGTAAGCCAAGATTTGACCGACCTGCTCTATTTTAATCAGACCGGCAGCTTGTAAGCGCTCGCCCAATCGTAAAAATCTTCTGCGTTGAAAAGGGTGCTTCAAGCCAACCGAGCTATTTTGTTGCACGGCTTTCGCTAGAAGATCCCAAAATGTTAAATCGTCTGGTTCTCTTGAGTCCGAAGACTGAGCAAAAGCACTACTGATTTTTTGATACTGTCCTGCCTCTATCAGTACGGTACATTGGCTATAGTTATTCAACAACTCGTTTGACTCCTCGCGTAGTTATTTAATCATTCCTGCGCCATTTCGCGAAATTTGACTCCAGCGATTGGAGATTAAACCGATAAAAATTAATAGCAAAAGTGCTTCACAAAAAAGTCAATGGTTTCTGAATTCAACCAGCCTTGACGAACGGCAACTTCTCCAAAACGCAACCCTCGTTTTTCTTGCTGATATTCGAGAATTGTTCCAATCTGAAAATCGTTGAGAAGAGCGGCAGATTTCAGGTAATAGCCCAAGCGTTGAGAGCGTTTTGTTTTTGCAGATTGCGGCAAATTTTTAACCAAAAAATCGAAAGTTTCAGGTTTCAGCCAGCCCCACATGACTGCAATATCCCCAAAGCGCAAATCTGGATGTTTGCGTTGGTAGGTTAAGATGCTCTCAACTCGCTCCGCCGTCATCAGTCCTGCTGCTTGCAAGCGTTCGCCAATCAATCCGGGAATTGCTCGGTGCTTGGATTGGCTCGATTTGAGTTTCATGTGCTTAAAGCTCTTCGCCAGTTCTTGGGAAAGTTTCTGCAAACGAGAGATTTTCTCTGCGCTTTCAAGTTCAAAAGTGCGAGAAAAACTGGCATTAGCTTCTTGATGCTGTCCTAATTCTCGCAACACGACAGCGCGAAATAGGGTAATGGTTTGTCGGTCGTATTCGCTCTCTTGACTAACGTTAGGAGGGCAGCATTTTAAGGCTTTGTCTAAGGATTTCAGTGCTTCGGTATAGTTATTGAGATGAGTTAAAGGGGCTGCGTGCAAAACCCAAAGATTGTGGTTGTCGGTTTCTACTTGTAAAACTTGCTCGAATCTAGCGCGCGCTGCTTCATAGTCCCCCAAGTCAAGCATTGCTTTGCCTTGCTCGATCCAATCGGTCGTATTTTCGGAAATGGTGTTATTCATTAGGGTTACGGTTGCTGTAAGAGTTATTTGAAAATCAGACTTAGACCCAGAAAAGCTCGGTTCGACGAAAAGTTTTAGGCCATATCAAAGCCGAAAGTCAGACTCAAAGCATCTGGTTTTTCAAAAGACTGCAATTTTGGCGATTGACCTGGGAAGACTCGGAGGTATCGCCCTGCATCTTTAGAGATATCGAGGATAGAGTATTGGGATTTAGGACAAAACGCGGAATAAAAAAGACCGATCGCTTTATATATCAATCCTCTGGGTTTGATACAAGGTCACGTCGGAGACGCAAAATCAGCCTGGAACAATGATTGTTTGTCCTTCCGGTCGGGAAAGGTTCTCAGCGTTACGGCGGTTTCAGGATAGAAACGGTAGGAATGAGGGCTTGGGTTAAGCGGAGTTCCCCAGATACGCAACTTCTTTAAACTTCCGGAGCGCTTGAAGAGCTAAAGCACATTTATTGATTTAAGTAAATGCACTTGAGACTGACTTCAGAACTAGCGCAATATTACTGAGAACTTGTGAAAGACTTGTGAAAAGATTTGACAGGGGTTAAAACTTCAATGAATCTTGATACTTTCTTTAATGCAACTTTATACTTAAGTTTATACTCTCGCCAGAGTTATTTATGAAGGGGTCTAACTTGCGGCAAACGCGCTCTTGAGGATAGCCTCGAGAGGCTAAAGTACGATATGTTTTTATGCACCGTCGTTTGAAGCTCGACCATGCAAGTCGCAATAAAAAATCGCTATCCCGATTGTCTTGAAATCGCCTTGAGAGGTATTCCTTCGGGTTCTACCGCAATATTACTGTCCCTAACGGCTGCATGGGGCGAGCAGTGGGAACCTCTGTTAGGCGGACGAGTTAAATTTGGGCTGAAAGGGGGGCAACTCCAAGTTAGCTGCGAGGATGGAGCAAGTTTGTCAGAGCGGGTAAGCGATGTTTCTGAGTCCGAGAGGGCTTCGGAACTGCCGTCGCTGCGCGTTCTTGCTGAAACTCCCGCCCAAAACGAGCGTTTGTGGAGGTTTGTGGAACGGAAGGGACAGATTTTAAAAGGGGTTGCGAAGTTGGAGGCGATCGCGTTAACGTCTTCGGAGCAGCTTGAGGGATTGAAGGTTCTGTTCTCGGTGGAGCCTGCCGATATTGCGATCGCTCAAACCGCAGAGTTGTGGAAACACGATATTACCCCGAATCAGCACGCCGTTCTCGAGCGCGCGATCGCTAAGTTTTTGCAGCACTATCGCCTTTCGCCCTACCTCAGCCTCTCCCCCCCCGCCGAACAATCCCAGAGCGCCCCAACCGATGAGACGAAAGCCTTAGAAGCTTTGCAGCAA
Source organism: Oscillatoria sp. FACHB-1406 (assembly GCF_014698145.1). Classification (NCBI taxonomy): domain Bacteria; kingdom Bacillati; phylum Cyanobacteriota; class Cyanophyceae; order Oscillatoriales; family Oscillatoriaceae; genus Oscillatoria; species Oscillatoria sp. FACHB-1406. The sequence continues at coordinate 23,622 of NZ_JACJSM010000036.1, forward strand.
ACGATTGTTGAATTCAGTGCCGGAAAGACGGATAATTTCCTCGAACTGGCTGCGATCGCCAATCTCGCTCCGGCTCGCGATTTGAGCGGCGGTGACTTAATGGCAACAGATCTAAACGGTTTAGACTTTAGCGGCACAATCCTCGATCGCGTAAACTTACGAGGGGCAAATCTCAACGATACCGACTTCAGCGAAGCGAGTTTAAAGGCAGCAAGATTAATGGGCGCAGATCTCAGCGGCGCATACTTAGGCAATGCCAATCTAAGGGAAGCCAATTTGCACCGCGCTAGTCTCGCTCTTGCCAACTTAGGCGGTGCAGATGCCAGCGGTGCAAATTTTCAGGAAGTTAACCTCAGCAATACTAACCTAGCGGGCGTTAAAGTCGATAAGGCGATCTTCGGACAAAATCCGGGATTAACCGAAGATACTAAAAAAAGTCTGCTGGCACGCGGCGCTATTTTCAGAGAAGACTAATTAATCGCGGTAATCCGTGTCTACCCAGCATTGAGGTAAAGATTCACCTGAAGGAAAGATGAGATCGGATTTCTCGTATTTTTCCGGCTCTTGGAGTTCTTCACCGGCGTGCATTTGACCTTCAATCCGAGATTGATTGGGATCGCACAATTCATCGGTTGCCCAAACTTCGATTAAATTGCCGGTCGATTTTTGTTTGACAAACATTGCTTTCCTCTAAGATTTGAATGAGACTGATCTTTGTTTATATCTCTGTTTATATCGCGCTCTAGATCGCATGAATTCTTCAAAAAGGCAGATAAATCTTCCAGACGATTTTCAAGAAATTTTTTATATCTCCCCGCTTATCCGTCTGACGTTACTTGCTTTTTATGCCGCGCTGACACTGCCGCTACCTTTTTTAGCTAAAGTGACGGCAGCGCCGATTCCACTGACGGTTATTGCGATCGCAATTCTTCTCGGCGCGATCGCACTTTTCGCGGCGCTAAGCGAACGCACGATCCTCAACTCCGAAACCATTCGCGTTGCTTATCCGGCTTGGACAATGCCCTGGTTTCGCAAGGGTTGGACGTTACGCTGGAGAGAGATTGAGGATTTGAAGTTGCGGACGACCGGACAAGGCGGTTTAGTGTATTATTTTGTTACGAGCGCGCGCGATCGCGCCTACCTACTCCCCGCTCGCATTGCCGGTTTTGCCCGAATGCTCTCAATTGTGGAAGCGAAAACGGGCATCGAAACGCGCGATATTCGCTCCCTCTCGCAACCGTGGATGTATTTTATTTTGCTCGGGGTGACGGCGATGCTGTTGCTTGTCGATGTTTGGACGATTGCAACCGCCTTCTCTTTAGGGAAAATTGTTTAAAACGGGGTAAAGTTTAGTTGACAAAAAATGCCATACGTGCATGAATCCAGAACCGAATCCCAGTGTTGCGATCGCAGCAATACCGATTTTACGCCTCGAACGAGTCAGTCTCGCCGCTCCGATTGGTGCAGCGTTAATTTTACGAGAACTGAGTTTTGCGATCGCGCCTCACGAACGCATTGCCCTCATCGGTGCGTCCGGTGCGGGAAAAACCTCGCTCCTGCGCCTACTCAACCGCCTCAGCGAACCCACACAGGGCGCAATCTTCCTGGAGGGGCAACCCCTAGCTCGTCTGAATCCGATTCAATTGCGGCGGGAAGTCGTTTTGGTAGCGCAGGAACCCAAATTGCTGGGAATGACGGTCGCCGAAGCGCTGGCTTATCCCTTAAAGTTGCAGCAACTTCCAGCCGGGGAAATTCGAGAACGGGTGAGGCGTTGGTGCGATCGCTTGCATTTACCCGCCCAGTGGGGAGAACGCCGCGATTTGCAACTTTCCGCCGGACAGCGACAACTCTGCGCGATCGCGCGAGGGCTGATTATGCAACCGAAAGTGCTGTTTCTCGACGAACCCACCTCGGCTTTAGATTTCGGCACAGCCCAGCATTTACTGCAAGTGTTGGGCGAAGCGAGCGATAATCGGGAAATGACGGTTGTGATGGCGAATCATCACCTCGAACAGAGCCAACAATGGTGCAGTCGCGTCCTCTACCTCGAAGACGGACAGTTACGCAAAGATGCGCCATGCGATCGTCTCGATTGGGAAGAACTGCGCGACACCCTGCGCCAATTGGAAGCTCGCAACCGCAGCGAATGGGACGACGAAGACGAATCCGAGTAGCCATCTTGCCCAATTCAAATTTTGGAGCGAATGGACAAGATTGGCGATCGACGTGCGTTTTTTGGGGCCGTAGCAGGCTCGATTGCGATCGAAGAAGAGTATTCTTGTCTCCAATCGAGCCTTTTCGCTCTCTTATATAAAATCCGCAAAATCGCCCATTATTAAGAACATCACCCCGTCACCTCGTCCCCCCGTCCCCCCGTCCCCCTTAACTTAGGTGATTCAACCGGATTTTATATTACCGGAATGGGGGCGAATACATCAAACCGCCCTTCGTCCACAATTCGTTTTGACCTCTGGGCATTTTAAACTTCGATTGTTGACCCATATTGCGATCGTAAATTTCCCCATAATTGCCCACAGATTTGATGACTTTAACCATGAAATCGTTGGGCAAACCTAATCCTTTCCCTAAATCTCCTGAAGTGCCGAGAAATCGCTTAACCGTCTCGTCGTTACTACTTGCCATTTGCTCGACATTGGCCTGAGTAATCCCCAATTCTTCCGCTTCAATTAAGCCATACGTGACCCATTTCACGACATCGAACCAAGCCGAATCGTTATTAATTGTCACCGGACCGAGCGGTTCTTTAGACATAGTGACATCGAGTAAAATATGATCGTCGGGCTTCTTAAGCGTACTGCGGCGCGCCACGAGTTGCGATCGATCCGATGTCATCCCCTGGCAGCGCCCGGAATCGTAGGCTGCATAAGCGGGATCGGCTTGTTGGAAGGTGACGGGTTCCACGGTGACACCCGCTTTCTTCATATTATCGGTCAGGTTTAACTCGGTGGTGGTTCCCGCTTCCACGCATACGGTTTTACCCTGAAAATCTTTTAAACTCTTAATGCCGCTATCTTTACGCACCATCATTCCTTGCCCGTCGTAGAAGGTCGTCGGGGCGAATTCCAAACCGACAGAAGTATCGCGGCTTAGCGTCCAGGTGGTATTGCGCGAGAGCATATCGACTTCACCTCCCGATAAGGCGGTAAAGCGTTCGGTCGAGTCGAGGTTGCGATATTCAACTTTGCTCGCATCTCCGAAGATAGCAGCGGCGACTGCCTTACAAACGTCTACATCCAAGCCGGAGTATTCGCCTTTCTCATTAGCAAAACTGAAGCCCGGAATCCCTCCATCAACGCCGCAGACTAGCTCGCCTCTGCTTTTAACGATATCCAAACGACTTTTGCCGCCACCGGCTGCTGGTTTTCCTCCCGTTCCTCCTTGAGATTGGGTGGTATCGGTAGCACAGGAGGTTAGGGAAGCGACGAGCAGCAGAACCGCTATCGGGAAGGAACTCCATTTCAGCATTCGTTTCACGCGCCTTTGTTTGAACGAGATTTGACAGTAGCATTTTATAGCACTCTTATCATCCTGAAGTGCTTTTGCGGAGCAGGGGGTGCAATGGGCTACAAAATTACGTCATCGGGCGTAAAGTCCTAATGTTTCGATGCTCAGCGCTGTTCGGCAAGATCGCGAATTAAAGAGGTTTTGGAGCGAATGTAGTCTCCGAGCCACTCGCTTTCCATGCTTTCAAGCGCTTGCTGCTCGCTTAATCGGTCTAATAACCAGGTGACTAAGCTCGCGTCGTCTTGTCCTAGGAGAAAGGCGGCTTGAGTATTTTCCACTAAAGACCACAATTGACGCAGGGTTACTGAAGTCATAAGGTTTGTAGCTGGGGGTAGGCGACAAGAGCGAGAATTTAAAATCCTCTTAGTAGCTTCCCGATCGAAGCTATCCTTAATTATTGCTTAAGAATACCGCAGTCGATAGGTATGCGAGCGCATGGTTTTAAATCTTGACCGAATCTTAGCCATATACTTCCCAGATGACACAAAATGCAACATTTGAAGTGCAGACAGTTTGCAATCTTGATGAGTATTTGTTCCTAGGATTTTTGCGTTAATAAATACCCCGCAGTTTGCGTGTATTTTCCACCAAGCTTTCTGCAAAGCGATCGAAGCGTTCGGAGAGTTTTTCATCGATTAATTTGCCTTCAGAATTAAATGCTTGCCACGCTTGCCCGATCGCGATTTGTTCTGGAATTACCCATGCGTGAACCCAGCGCAAAATGACTCGCAAATCATTTAAAGCATTATTGTTGGACTGTCCGCCTAGGACACTGATTCCTCCAGCGACTTTCCCGGAAAGATGCTCGAAACTCATTAAGTCGAGCGCATTTTTCAGTACGCCGCTGATACTGCCGTGATATTCCGGCGTAACGAGAACGATACCGTCAGCTTCGTTAAAACTTTGGCGCAACCGCTCGACATCGGGGTAGTCTGGGTAGTCCCCGCCGCCGCTACAAAACGGCAAATTTAGCGTTTGAATGTCGAGAATGTCCATCTCTGCACCTAGGGCTTTCAACCGTACTGCTGCTTCTTGCAAGGCAAGATTGCTATAAGCCTGGGGTCGCAAGCTTCCACTCAGTCCTACAATTTTAACCATACTTTATTCCTTATTCGTAGTCGTTATGAGTTCGTATAAAACCATAGTAGCGAACCTCACTCCCAACTGTCAAATTGCGGGCAGATATAAATAATTGACAATGGATAATGGATGAATGGCACTGACTTAAGGCTGGTGGGCGCTGCCCACCCTACGAAATTATCTGTAGAGACGTTGTATACAACGTCTCTACAGGCGATTTTTTAACTCTTATTTCAGTGCCATTCGATAATGGATAATTGACAACGACCGAGCTTGAGACTCAATTCGGCATTTCGATCGCGAATTCCAAGGCTTGTCCTTGCAAGCTCCCAAACTTAAGCTGCACTCCCGAGTACAAAGCAATCTCTTGGTGATGAACCCTCTGCCAGCCACCCGTACCGGATACGAGCGTGCCGTAGCGCGAAAAATCGCGCAGAAAATACTGCTTGGCGCTGTCCGGCTGAAAGCCAGTTTCGCGACAGATAATTTCCGCGTGATGCTGGCTAACCCACTGTTCCGGAATCACCAGATCGTTTTCCTGTCGCCGCCCGACGCGCATTAACCCGCCGCGCAGGGGCCAGACTCTCGAGCGTTCTTCCACCGATCGCAACAAAGCAACCGGCTGAGTTCCTTTCAAACTGTCCGGTTGCAGGGTTGGCAGTTCGGTAATGCCGCGATCGAGCGGTTCGAGGAGTTCGCCCTCAAACTCCGGGTGCATATAAAGGATCGGCAGCGTCCAGGCGGGTTGATTGAACTTATACAGCGTTAAGAGGTGCTGCCGAGCGACAGCAACCGCCAAATCCACCGGCATTCGCTGAGCGAGGGCTTCAGTCAAGGTTTCGATAAAGCTCAACGCTTCGCGATCGGCAATTTCGTCGCGCATAGCGAGGACAGCGGGAACGCCGTGGTGAATTAAAACTTCAGCCAAACTGCTGCGGGCGATGGCGCGACTGCCAGCGAGATCGGGCTGCGCGCCCCAGCAGGCATTAAAAACGGCGAGGGTAACGCGGGTGCGAACTAAAACTTGCGCTAATTCGGTGCCGTTAATCGTTTCGCTCGCGCCTAAAAAGAGCAAACCGCCATCGGGAGCGGGAACGCCATGACCGGCATAGAAAAAAACATTATAATCCCCCACCTCGAGGGCGGCGATCAGTTCGGCGGGAGTGGGTTTTAAGAGGCGATCGACTTGCGGCGGGGGCGAGAGGCGGCGTTCGGACTGAAGCCCCAAAGCGGAGGGATGGGCGAGGATGCGGGTTAGAGTTTCGGCTTCGTCCTGGAGTTTGAGTTCGAGCATCGGTTCGCCCGCGATCGCGTCATTGTGACCCAGCACGAGCAAAATCTTCAACTGCTCTCGCGCGGCCCCCGGAGTCAGGGGATCGACATCCGTCGTCGTGCGGCTGAAAAGCAATTGTTGATTGAGAGAGACCGATTGTTTCCCCACTTCAGGTTGCATGATTTCCCAGGGTAAGGGAATCAAATTGGGGTCTCGAATATCGAGGCGCAAGCGGAGGGGTTGATTTTGTCCGAGCGCTAGCCCCCGACTTTGAGCGAAACTCACTTGAATCGAACCGTTAAAAAGCCACTGCCAGAGGGCGATCCCCAAATCCTGCATTAAGCGGCTGCTGTAACCTTGAACCTCTAAAGCGGGCATCTCCAGATTCGGTTTTCCCACTTCAGGAATGGGGAGATGAAGTTCGGATTGAAGCGAAAACATTTGTTGCCATGCCAACCATTTTTGGGTCAAGTCGTCAGACCAAGTGCAGTCTTCATGGAGATAAGCACTGGTTAGAGGCGCTTGGATGACCCAAATCGCGAAGTTTTCCGAACCGACTTTGGTTAAGCGCGAGAGCGCGATACTGAGACCGGGAGTAGACATTCCAGGATTGTAGTCCTTTGGGAGGACAAATTAGAAGGCCCCGCGAATGGCAATTATCGGTTGCTGGGGGACGGGGGCGAGGTGGGAGAAGGGATGGGGGAGGGTTGAGAGCTTCTGCTACTGGGGGACGCGGGTGGGGTAGGAGAGAGGATGGAGGAGGATTGAGAGCTTCCGCGCGGTTCTTGGGGGCGAGAGGGAGCGCAGTTTTTAGCGACGGTTCGGTCGAGTCGTTTGGCTGCGGCGATCGCGCCATCGAGCGGACGAACCCACCCTTCTGTTCCGGCGAGGACAGAAGGCTTTGCCGGAGCGCTCTTACAAACTCGTACTTTCAACCAAGCCTGTCGCTCGGCATCCAGCACTTTGCCCGTCACTAGCAATTGACTGCCGGGGGCAAGGGTTTGTGGGACGGCGGGGGTGGGCTGGGGGTAAAGCCGGACTGCTTGGGGGATCTCGAGCAGCGCGCCGAAGTCGGGGGTGCTGACTGAAGGCGCGACTGAAGGCGCGGGCGAAGGGAAAGTATCGAGGGCGGTGGGGGTGGGTTCGGGCGTGCCTCCTAATAAGTCGTTGGCGCGCGATCGCACTTCGGGAAACAACCAATACGATAAGCCCGCCAGTCCCAGAGTGCCTAGGAGCAAGACCGCTAGGGCGAGGGCAAGGCGCGGCAGTACGGAGGAACGCGGACTGGGAGCGGGCAGAACGCGCTCGGTGTTTCCGGCTCCGATGACTTCGGTGGGGAGTTGAGTCGTATCGTTGTCGAGGGCTTTAGCGTCTTCGGCGGGGGGTAGGGCAATGGGGCGATCGTTTTCGGTGGGGCTGGGGGCTAGAACCTGACAGGCGAACAGAGCAATGGTGATATTGTCGTGACCGTTTTGACGGGTGGCGATTTCCATGAGGTTTTCGACCGCACGCTCGATGGGCTGTTTGTTGTTGAGGACGGGGAGAATTTCGCTTTCCCAGTATTGTTCGACGCGATCGAAATCGCTCAAGCCATCGGAGCAGAGGAGAAAGATGCAGTCTTCATCTAAGGTGAAGCGGTTAATCGTCGGGCGCAAGCGAGAGGAGGAGTTCATGCCCAAGGCTTGCAGGAGCGCTCCGGCGTTGGGGTGTTGAATGGCGTTGCGGTAGAAGGTATAGCCCAAACGGACTTCCCAAGAGGCCCAGTCGTCATCGAGGGTTGTTTGAGTGCAGCCAAAGCGATCGATTCGGTAGATTCGAGAGTCGCCGACGTGAGCGAGATACATCTGCCGAGCGCGCGCCAGAGCGAGGACGAGGGTGGTTCCCATGCGCTGGCGCTCTTGCCGCTGTTCGAGGTCGTTGCGATTGCTAATCGCATCGTTGGCTTCGCAAACGGCTTCTTCGATGGTTTCGACGAGGGCGGACGTACTGACGGCTTTAGTACCGTTTTGGAGGAGGGCTAAGCGGTCCCGAACGAGATCGATGGCGATGCGCGAGGCGATTTCTCCGCCTTCGTGACCGCCGATGCCATCGCAGACCAATGCGAGGGGATAGTCTCGGTCTTGAACGTCTATGCGGCTTTGGGGGAGCGGGTAGCAGGCATCTTCATTGTGGTCTCGACTGGGGCCGGTATCGGTCAGGGCGTAGATTTGATACTGTCGTCGATCCTCGTTTCCGCATTCGTCTAAGGCGCGATCGAGCCGCGCGATTAAAACGTCGATGCGATCGAGTTGCCCGGAGCGGAGTTGCTCGATGAGTTTGGAGAGAAAGGGTTGAATTTTGGGCGCGCTAGTCGGGAGCCATTGAGACCATAATTCGCCCAGTTGTTGGAGGGTGGGTTTCTCGGCGCGATCGGGCCATAATTCTTGCAGCCGGAACGTTGCGCCGTTGACTCGCAAGAGTTCTGGAGCGAGCAGACTGGAGGCGACATTTTGGTTGAGCAAGGGCTGCCAGAGTTGAGCCATTTGCCACAGCCAGTGGAGTTGGCGCAGGGGGGAGGCTTGGGGCCAAGCGCTGGTGAGTTGGGGAAAATATTCGCCGCGATCGAATTTTTCGCGAACCGCTGCCGAGATGCTACCGCTTTCGAGCAACCAAATTCCGGGCGTGCCATCTTCTTTGCCTCGCTCGAGTTGACCGTAAACTTGAGGGACTTGGGGTCGGTAGGGAAAGAGCTTGAGGTAGTTGAAAATGGACGGTGGAATGTCTTCGAGCAGGAGGGGAGGGACGGCGGGTTGGGTATCCAGGACTAACTGCGAACCGAGGGCGAGATAGCGATCGCCCCCGACCCATTCTCCGGGCTGATAATGCTCCAGACTTCGCCCGACTGCCCATAAGTAACGTTTGAGGAGCGGGGTGCGACATTGATGGCAAAACTTACCATCGAGTGGATTGGCGGCTTGACAGCCCGGATTGGAGCAATAAAGTTCGATCGCGGTATCTTGCATAATCTCTTGGCTCTGCGCTCGCACCAGCGCTTGGGGGCGGCTTCTGAGGCTTCGGTCGAGGGGGCTAGGTTGGATGCTTTGAACCTCAACGATGGGAAGCTCTGAAGCCTAAATCATAACTCATGCTGACCGACTCCGACGCTGACTCGATCGCTACAGTGCGACGGAACCTACAGGCTTTTGAGGAGACTTTAAAGGTCTGTTCCCGGACTTCTCACTCACTCCTGAAGACTGCATAGGAGTTTGAGCGAGTTTTAGGAACGGGATGTCCCACGGCTCTGTGCACCGCAGAACGCCAAGAAGGGCGGAATTGGGTACGGCGATCGCGGGTTTAGTCTGGTTCTGCGGGCGGTTCTGCGAACGCTCCCGCCGCCAGACTGCGGGCGACTGCCTTCGGCCAGAGCAGAAGGAAGTAGCCCCACCAGAGCGCGATCGCAACCGCAACCGGCAATGCAACCCAAACCCGCTGCGTCAGGAACCAACTCGCCGCGATCGCTACCGAACCCGTTAGTAAAATCGACCAGGGTTGACACCACCACGGTTTATAGTTCCAGACGTTGAAAGCGGGGACAGGAGGTTCGGTACTCATATGCTGTGGAATTTCCCGATCGCGAACTTAATATTTGCCCTTGGCTTCTGGGTCGTCTACATGAGGCAGACCCATACTATAGTTCAGCACGCGGGCTTGCAGATTGTAGGTAATCTGACCCTCTTGCAGCAGGGCGCGCATTAGGTGTTCTAACTCCGAGCCAATCCGACGCAGATTGTATTCGGTCAGTTCTTCGCCGTCGTAGCTTTTGACCAACTCATCGAAGGTTTGGTAAACCTTACGAAGAGCGGTTTCGTTCCAGTTAAATTCATTGTCGGGATCGATATCGATGGTGAGAACGTTGTCGCTCTCAACCCATTCGTTATCTTTGACTTCCGCAGCATACAGGCGAATATGACGAGTCGTAGACTTTAATAACATACGAGATCGCGGCTTTGAGGGATAAGGGGTTCGATATCTTGACTTATTTTGCCACTGTTGCGAGCCGATGACTAGCACTCGAAGCCCATTGAGATCGAAGGCGCGCGCGATCGCGGCTGCGAGCAATACAGTACAATCTGCTACAGTATTGCTGCTCGAAGGGACAGGATCGGAGAATGGACGAAATAATCAGACAAGCTCGTCAAGGAAGTATGGCCGCGCTGATTCAATTGATGAACGAGCGTCTTGCCGACTCCGGAATCCGCACTCGAGCGACGTTTGATGATGGTCTTGGAGTCCTCCAAATTCTCTGCGAAGCTGAAACTCCCGAACAACTGGAGCAAGCGTACTTGGTCCCGCGTCTCACATCGATTTTACAGGAGTTATCGCCTCGCAATTTTCGCCGCATTCGCATCAACGCTCGCATTACCCGGGAGCAGCAATTACTCTGGCTCGATGAAATCAAGCGCGAGCCAGAAAATCAACTCCTCTGGTCGGAAGATATTCAACTCACGCCGCCTAATTTATGGCAACAAATGCTTCGCCGCTTCCAAGATCGACAATCGGCAGTCAATACCAAGCAAAAAGTCGATAAATCGCTGCTCGAAAAGCGATCGCGGCTCAATCCTTATTGGAAAGGAGTCGGCGGCGGCGTACTGCTTTGTTTGCTTGTTTTAGGCGGGTTTTGGAGTTGGTGGCGCTGGCGTTCGGCGATCGAACCTTCCGCGCGCGCGCCCCTGAAGGCTAATTCAATTCCAGAGGCTTCCCGAGTGGTGCAAAATACCGAACCCTTCGCCGAAGCGGTTCGACTGGCAGAGGCGAGCGCGGCGAACGGGCAAACTGCAAAAACGGCAGCAGAGTGGCTGGATTTAGCGGCGAAATGGCAGCGCGCTTCTGACTTGATGCAGTCCGTTGCTAAAAGCGACCCGCGCTATTCCACCGCGCGATCGCGCGCCCAGCTTTACCGTAAAAATAGCGAAATGGCACAACAGCAAGCTCGACGATTGCAATAGATGGAAATCTAGCAAACATCGCAGCAATTTTGAAAGACTTTCGGATTTCCACTCTGGTCTGCTGGCTCGAAATTAGGTATCCTACCCTCGAACCTATTCTCTTCTTTGAGCGATACTGTATAGAACGCCCTCGAGTTACCAATAGTCGGGTAACATTTGCTAGACCAGCAGAAACCTTCGGCGAGTCAAGATCTTACGACATGGAAGAATTCAACACTCTCGGACAGCAGATTCTGCAAATCGCCCAGAGTAATTTAGAACCCCCCGCGCTGCTATCGAGAATTGTCGCTCGGATTGGAGAGGTCTTCGGAGTCGATCGCTGTTGGGTCGTCGCAGCCCCGGAGCGTGGGATTAAGACGCTCTCTGGCTTTTGGCCGGTCGAACCCTCGATTCTCTTAACGCCGGAGTTTAAGACCCAATGGTCTGCCGTTGCCGATTGCGCCGGACTCGAACCGCTGGCGGTGGAAGACTTGGCATCAGAGGCTGGAAAAACAGCGCTGGGCGAATTGGTCGGGCTGCTTTCGGTTCGGGCTTGGTTGAGTTACCCGCTGGGCGAGAAGCGATCGCCACGCGGTTGGATTGCCCTACTCTGTAATGACGTGCGTTCGTGGAGTGCCGCCGAACGGGAGGAACTCGAGCGGTTGTCCGTTGCGGTGTCTCTGATTTGCGATCGCGCCGATTTTCAGCAGCAAGTCTCGACCTACAAGCGCTATCAAACCCCCATCGGTCGGCTCAGTCAAGTCCTGTATACGGCTTCGGAAGTCGAACCCGACCTCGAAAGCGCCCTCGCTGAAACCGCCCTCGCGTTGCAAGTCGATCGCGGTTTGTTGATGACCCTCAAATATGCCGATCCGCTGCAAAAAAATCGCCGTCGTACTAAAGTCCCGAAAGCCAAAGTTACCGAGATCGCCAGTTGGTCGCGCCAAGCCGAACCGGCTGAAGTGACTTCCGTCGATACTACCTTTGCCCTCGCCGACTGTTTCCTCTATGCCCGCGCTTGGCAAAATGCCCCGGAACCGATGGTTATCGACGATCTCGATCTCTATCCCGACCCGGAAGCGCTCGCCCTGCCGCCTTTACTGGCGCGCGATCGCATGAAAGCTTGGCTGCTTGTCCCCTTGGTCGGACGCAGCGGTAACGACGCAGCAGCGACGCTAGCGGTAGGATTTCTCCTCTTTCAGGCGCGCTATCCCCGCGTCTGGCAGCCGGAAGAGGTCGATTTAGCGCGGTGGGTGGGGGAACAACTCAGCACCGCTATGCTCCAAAATCAAGCCCAGCGACAAGTTCAGGCTCTCGTAGAAGAGCGCACCGCCCAACTGCGCTGGAGTTTGGAGTTGCAAGCGAAGTTATCGGAGAAAATGCGCCTCCAAATCGACGAACTCAAGCGGGTGAATCAGATTAAGGACGAGTTTCTCGCGACCGTACAGGACGAACTCAAGCATCCTTTGGCGAAGATGAAGATGGCAATTGAAATGCTTAAGATTGCCCCCGATACGCAGCGCCGACAGATTTATTTGGAGATTCTCGAGTCGGAGTGCGCTAAAGAGACCAAGTTAATCGTCGATATTTTGACGTTGCAGCAGTTGCGATCTCACCAGTTTAGCAGCGATCGCCAACAACTCGACCTGCGCGAAATTATTGAAGCAGTCGCCCATGCCTTCGAGCAACGTTGGGCAGATAAAGGTTTAATCTTAGAAATCGACGACGGACTCGCCGCCAGCGCTGATAATCCCTCTAAAGTCGCGCCCACACTCTTCGCTGATGCCAACAGTATCAATCGCATCTTGCTCGAACTGTTGAGCAATGCAGGGCGTTTTTCCCTTCCCCAAACACGCGTTATCCTTGCCGTCCGTTCTCAGCTAAGCGAATCCGGCCGTCAAATTCTCCTCACCGTCACTAATACCGGCGTTGGGATTCTTCCCCACGAACAAGAAATAATTTTTGACCCCTTTACCCAAATTAGGCGAGAAGGAAGCGAACAAGGAACCGGCTTGGGACTGGCTTTAGTTCGAGAGTTAGTTAAGCATCTCAACGGCGCGATCTCGGTTTCTAGCACTCTTGTTGATGCTAAAACTTCGGCTTATCTCACTTCCTTTACCCTCACCCTCCCCCAGTCCCAACCCGCTGCCCCGTTTTGGGACGCACAAGGTTAGCACCCTCAACAGCGCGCCCCGATTCGTCTTCCGAGACAAAATGTGCTATCCTAGATGTGTTATGAGGGCGCGTAGCTCAGTGGATAGAGCACCAGATTCCGGTTCTGGGTGTCGGGGGTTCAAATCCCTCCGTGCTCGTTGAAGTAGGGGCGAATGACCATTCGCCCCTACTTGATAGTTCGATAATTTCCGTGTTAAAAATTTTCCCAAGATTTAGCCTTGTTTTAGTCTTTATATTCGGTATTCTTGCCGTTTTTGCCTTTAAATTTCTGCCCAAATCTCTGCTCAATTTTTCGACTTCCCCTTGCCTCGGCGAAGACCCTAATTTTAGCATTCAACTCCTCCGAAGCGATAACCAAGGTCTAGAAAGCAAACGCGGCGATAATTATGCAATCCTCTTAAATCCCCGTTCGCCGCGCCTTGATTTTAAAGTGAATGTCGGTTTATCGCATCCCATTTACGCTAAAGATGGAGCGGGAAAATTTCGGCGCGATTACACTCCAAAAACCTTTCGCGAAATCATCGCCGACGAGAATGCTCAATTAAACGGCGAACTTCCTTTCGCTGCTATTAATGCCGACTATATCGATACTGAAAATAAACCCCAAGGCTTAAATATTTCGCGCGGTGTTGAATATGCTGGTGCATTTAAAAATAAACGTTCTTCTTTTGGGATTTCTGGGGGCGAACCTTCTCAACGTCGCGCTACGATTCAAGTTGGCAAACGCAATGAAGAACGGTTAAATTACAACCTCGTAGGGGGAAACGGTCGCTTTTATCAGGACGGCACATTCAAAGATATTTGTCAAGCTTTAGGAGAGTTTGCCTGTCAGCAAGCAACGACGCGATCGATGGCAGCAATTACCGATAAAAATTACGTTATTTTCTTGGTGAATAATTATCAACCCTCAATCTTTTCGACCAACACCGATCGCGCTTTATATCCCGATAGTTTTAATCGCGTTCTCGAAGGAATAGCTGGGAAACATTGTTTGGGGAATATTCAGGAAGGGTTGTTATTTGATGGGGGGATATCTCCGGGGTTATATTACGATGGTAAAGTTTTGGCAGAAAATCGCGGCCCGATTGGTTCAGTGTTTTTGATCTACAATCAGAAAAATTAATCCTTACAAAAATAATTTTGTTTACAAGAATGGTTAATTTAATCTTAAGCAGGCAAAGCTTTAGCTCGCTTTTGAAAGCTATCAAAGTCAATGTAGTAGGGTGGGCAGCGCCCACCAGCCAAGACTTGTGTGCGTTTAGAAAGATTACATTTACGTTTCAAGTAGCCCTAAGAATAAGCGAACGGTGAGTCTTGAGCGATCGCTCTCAGATTTCGAGCGCGAATCCGGTGCGGGATGGATGAGATAAGTCTTAGCGGACGAATTCGTTCCATTACTCCTAACACGCCAAATAGCTCACCACTAACCGCGTCGTTACTTGAGTCTGTTTCCAGACCTTGCCAAACTTATTCTGCCGTCGATACCATCTTCCGTCAGGTAAAACAGGGAAGCGTAATACTCACTATTGTTCCCAATTGCAGAGCAGATTGAATTGAAATGCTGCCTCCGTGTGCCTCCACAATACGCTTGACGATCGCTAAACCTAACCCAGTTCCACTAGATTTTGTCGAATAAAATGGCTCCATCAAATGGGGTAAATAGTCAGGCGGAATGGGATTTCCATAATTGTGGATCTCAATGCAAACTTGCCCCAAGTCCGAATTTAATGACCGAATACGAACAATTCCTCGATCTGGATCGGCTTCACAGGCGTTCTGAATTACATTCATCAGCGCTTGTTGGAGCTTATCGCGATCGCCCGAAACTTTCGCGGTTGGAGCCTGTGATTCAAATTGAACTTGGCAGGATGTCACTTGGGGTATGGCTTGCATCGCCTGAATAACTGCTGGAATAAAGTCATTAAGCTCTAACTCAGTTCGATTTAGAGACTGTGGTTTTGCGTACAGAAGAATTTCCGTCAGCAAGCGTTTCAGCCGTTGAACTTCACTCAGTGCCAGTTCTGCTCGCAATCGATCGTTAGGCGTAGCAGCGATTTTACCAAATCGTTCTAACCCCATCATCACCGTTGTCATCGGATTCTTTAATTCATGCACAATCATTGCAGCAAACTCACCGATCGCTGCAAGCTGTTCTTGTTTAACCAGTTGAGCTTGTGTCACCTGAAGTTGAGTCGTTCGAGCCACAATCTCTTGCTCTAATCGTTGATTAAATTGCTGCTGTTCTTGATAAAGCCGATAGTTATCAATTGCGACGGCTGCCCGTTCTGCTAGTAACGCAACCGTATGAATCTCCTCCGAGGTATAGTGACGCGGAGAATGATTAAATGAACAAATCGTGCCAATGATTTGTCCCTGTAGCGTGCGAAGCGGCATTCCAAAATAACTGAGGTAGTTCTGTGGCGGTTGAGGATAATCGGGGTAGAGCCGCACATCTTCGAGGATCACTTGATTGGCACTCTGAACGACAATGTTGTTGAGAGTGCCGTGCATCTGATAGGTTATTTCTTGCGACAGGATTTGACTACTGGCCACAACCTTTCCCGTATCACCTTCGCAAACGGTGACGATCGACCAATCCGAGCCGATCAACTGGCTTACGGCAACCGCAATTTCATTAAGGTAGTCTTTCAGATCGCTCGATCGATAACTGAGGGTCGCGAGCACCTCTAGAAGCTGTTGCGTGCGTTCTCGCATAGCAATCTGTTGCAAATCCATAGACTTCAAGAGTGCTAACTTGCTCGTAGTGTATATCCTACGCCGCGAACTGTGTGAATCAAGCGTTTCTCTTGGTTTTCTTCAAGTTTCAATCGCAGGTATCGCACATAGACTTCAATAATATTGGAGTCTCCAACAAAATCGTATCCCCAAACTCGTTCCAGGATTTGCTCTCGCGTGAATACTTGACGGGGACGAGTTAGTAAATACTCTAATAATTCAAATTCTTTAGCGGTCAATTCTAATAAGCGATCGCCTCGGTACACTTCACGCGTGCCGCGATCGAGCATCAAGTCCTCAAATTCCAAGCGGTCGCTACTCGTTTCTTGATTTCTTCGCAAATGCGCCCGAACTCGTGCCAGCAATTCCTCGATGCTAAATGGCTTGACAACATAATCATCTGCTCCAGCATCAAGTCCTGCCACACGATCGCTGACCTCATCTTTAGCCGTTAAGAGAATCACTGGAACCTTGCTTCCAGTCGCTCGTAGCCGACGACAGAGTTCAAGACCGGATAGACCGGGTAACATCCAATCGAGAATCGCCAGGTCGGGCATTGATTCACGCGCCATTGAGAGTCCCGTCATGCCATCATGAGCGATCGCGACCTGATACCCTTCACTATCAAGTTCTAGCTGCACAAATCGCGCTAATTGAATTTCATCTTCGACTAGGAGAATGCTTGCTTTCATTGTTTTACTCCATCAATTGGAAATACCAAACTAAAAGTACTACCGCGTCCCAAGGCAGAATCGAGGGTGATGGTTCCACCCATCTGTTCGACGAGAGATTTCACGATCGTCAGCCCTAATCCGGTGCCACCTGTAGCACGAGTACGCGACGGATCGACCCGATAGAATGGCTCGAACACAGCTTGCTGCTGTAAGGGCGCAATGCCACAACCATAATCAATAATCTGAATCACGGCAGTCTTCTGAGTAGAGATAACTTTCACAAGAATTGGAGCGTCAGAAAATTGAATTGCATTGTGAACTAGATGATTTAGCAGTTGCATCCAATAGTCTCGATTGGATTGAATATAAATTGGAGTGGGAGAGAGTTCTAGCTCGATCGCTCGATGCTCAAATTTTGTCATCATTTCAACCAAATCGCGTACCACTTCATTCAACAAAAGGGGTTCCTGGAAGGCGATCGAATCAATAGGCTCAGACCGGGCAAGATCGAGTAAGTTCTGCAAAATTAAACGCATTCGCTCGGCTTCAGAGGTTGCCATTGTCAAGGCTTCTTGCTGAATTTCAGTTAGATTCTGACTGCGCTTCAATGTTCGCTGTAAGTAACCATAAACTAGGCTCAAGGGCGATCGCAGTTCGTGAGAAACATTGTTAATGAACTGTCGCTGTTGTTGCTTCAAGTCGCTCGATTGCAACAGCAGTGCATTCCAGGACTTTGAGAGACGTTTGATCTCGCTAGGAAGGGGTTGCAACGGATAAGGCTCAGTAGAAGAAGTAACCCAGTCACTAAAATCGCATAAAGGTTTGAGCGATCGCCACCCGATCCCCGTGGCGATTATCAGCAGGGTGAGAGCAAAAATGCCATTCAATAGCATGAGTCGTTCTGTTGTTAGCGTCAAACGACTTATAACCATCGGATCGGAATGAGACATCATCACCATCATAGAGAGTGATTGCAGTTCCCAGTAGGTGAAAAGAGCAAAACTGATAAAGCCCGTTAACAGAAGGACTGCAATTTTAACAATTAGTCCAACTTGGAGCGAGGCAAAATCAAGCCTACGGGGTAGGAAAGGAATCGATCTAGAACGGCGATATTGGGACAGCATTCGAGATACTTGAATTGGACATGATTAGATATTAATTATGTTAGGCGGCAATGCAGGACTGGGTGGAAAATTCTAGGTAAATTTAAAGAACTGTAAGATGGGAGCCGGTCAACCTGGCTAGAACAAAAATACTAAAGAAACCGACAACCGTTACTAGAGCCTCGCCTCCCAAGCACGAGCGAATAGAACTCGTTTCAGGATCGCTCTCTGTACTTAACTTGAAGGGTGTCGATTGGTTGATTCTGATTGTGCAGGGTAATCCTGAACCCTTTATGACTCATTCCTGAGTTCTTCCTGAGAATTACATTCAGCAAACAACTCTAAAGTTTATGCATTCTTCAGAAATTTTTCAGTCGCCTCTCAGAAATCTACGAGAAGCTACTGACATCGAAACAAACTATTTCAAGAGGATGTCATTCCATGAAACTCAATTCTTTACTTGCTACTGCTACACTTGTTGGTCTCGCTACCGTTAGCACCACTTCAATTCCATTGCTTCACGGGTCGAACGGACTACAGCCTGCACAAGCCCAAACGATGATGATGCCAGCAATGGATGCGACAGGATTAACTTCTACTCAAAAAATAGAAAACCTGACTCAGCATAAAGGAAAATTCGGCAGTGGTGACGAACTTCGGCGCTACTTCTTCGGAGATTTAGAACCCATATCGGTGCAGCCCGGTGGAGCGGGAATGGTCGTGAATCTTTACAACAAGGCGAACAACGTTACCTTTGCTTATTGCTCTACATACGATGTTGTGGTCGCCGTCAAGCAAGGCAAAGTCACTACATTTGCACCAGACGAAGTGAAGTAGAGATTGCTGCACTCCAACTCGACGAATCGTCACGTCTCAGTGGCTTGGCGATTCATCAAAGCCCAATTCATGCTTTATTGCTCGAGAGGTCATCATGGCATACAGAGATCTAATTTTACTACTGCATCCCATTATTGTGATTGTTGTTGTCTATCCGCTAATTGGTATCGTTATCAATCGCGCCTTGCAAGTGCGGCACCGTCGTCTACAAGTTGCGACTGAGGGAAAAAGTAAAATTCAGCCTGTAGTGGGTCAAGAACACGTTAAGGTTGGTGGATGGCTAGCAATTAGTGTGTTTGGTATAACGTTGTTAGCACTCGCTAATGGTATTTTTGGCAAAATTGCTGACAATCAAGTTTGGAGCAAAATGCCGTTCCAGGTGCTTTTGATTGTCGTGTTATTTGGAGTAACAATCGCTGCTTTCTTCTTTCTCCACAAAGCACGTCACAATACATGGAGAGCCATTTTTGCAATTTTATCTGGAATGGGACTGGTCGTTTTAGGCTGTCAGGATGGAGTCTATCGCCAAACAGATCGATGGTACATTTCACACTATTACTATGGCATCGTTGCAGCATTGCTGATGATAATTTCAGTGGCGATTGTGCAAACCATTTATAAAGATCGTAGCAATCGCTGGCGAAAGGTTCACATTATTCTCAACATTGCTGCACTATTGTTATTTTTGGGACAAGGCATTACGGGAGCCAGATCTTTATTAGAAATTTCGCTCAATTGGCAGGAACCTTATGTTCAGCAGCTTTATGAGCAACAGTGTGAAACAAAGCCCTGCAAAGTAGAAGCTCTTCTTACTCCAAGTTCCCATTAATCTGGAATTTATCTTCGATGCGTGTTTACCAGGTTCCTCCTCAGCTTTACCTACTTGCGATCGCTCGATGGTGACATAAACCCTAAGAACTCATTTGCATTCTAAGTTCTCGGAGCATTTTACGGCTTCCTTCGTTGAAGGCACGAGCGACTAACTGAGGAATTAACTCCCGGATGGGTAAGTTGGGAAAGGTCGGACTGGTTGAGGATTCAACGTACTTCCCTTCAATGAGAACCTTGACGCTCAATTTTTTTTCCGTGTAAATCCACACTTCCGGAACTTCTAACGCTTCATAGATTTCCAGGGTCGTTTTGGAAGTGACATCGGCTTCAATTGCTAAATCGGGAGGGGGAGAGACACTCAGATCGATTCTTTGGCAAGCTCGCACTTTTTCAGCATTTTCGATGTAAAAACAGGTGTCCGGTTCGAGTCCGGCTTCGAGGGCTTTTTTACGAAATGTACTCGAACCAAAGTCTTCCCAATCTCGTTCTTCAACATCGAGTAAGACTTTGACAATATCTCCGATGATTCGGTGCGGTCGTTCGTGAGCCGGGAGGGGAGCCATAATTTCTAACGTTCCTTGACTGTAAGCGATTCGGGTTCTGATTCCTTCGGTTTCTCTTTCTTGGAGAATCGCTTCAAATTGCTCCCAAGTTACATCACGGATGCTGATTAAGCTGCCGGGAGTGAGTTGAATATTTTTGAGGGGAATGGTGATGGGTGTTACGACAGTCATATTCTTAAACTCCCAGAGAACTGAATTCTTTTTTCGTCTGTAAGCCCTGGCGTGCGTTCTACACCCATTTTCTTCTTTCATTTTACACATCGCTCGGCGATTGTCTTCCTGAGTTTGTCTGGGGGCAGAGCGGGCAACGCCGCTCTCGGCGCGCGATCTCAATCTGGAATGTTGGGCATTAGTGGGAGTTGGAGTTGTCCTATTCTGCGAGAGCATTGGGTCAACTTAAGGAAAACTGGTAGGATGCGCGCCCCCTTTTCCCTGTCCAGAGGGTGTAATATCGGGCTGCCCTTTCCATGCGATCGCTCGAGACTTAAGGATATTGGCTTTACCCATCGATCTCATCTCCCGCGCGATTGAGAAAATCCGTAATCTCTTGATAAAAAGCCTGCCCCTTTCCTCGACTACTTCTGGCCGTCACCAATACTCTTAAAACCTCTACAAGCGACGCGATCGCCGCCTCAAAAACTAAGTCGTAAAGCTGACTTAGATCGTCTTGGTTTTGCTGTCCGTAAGCCAAAGCATTAATATAATCATTACGAACTTGATTATCAATCACTACGATCGGATAGCCCGCTCGAATTAACAATAAATTCATTAATAATCGAGCCGTTCGACCGTTGCCATCGCGGAAAGGATGGATCGAAACAAACCGATAGTGGGCAAGACTGGCATATTCAACCGGATGGAGACTTAAAGCCGCTTCCGAATTGAGCCAACTCGCAAAATCTCCCATTAATTGAGACAGTAAATAGTGAGGAGGATAACGATAATTCGTCCCGGCTGCCATCACGTCTAGAGTCCGGTAACTCCCCGCTTCCTCTGGGGTGATTTTTCGGAGAATTAGATTGTGAATTTGCTTGATTTCCCATTCATTAATTTTCGTGTTTTGTTGGGCTAAATGTTCGATATAATCGATCGCCTCCTTGTGTCCGATCGCCTCTAAATGTTCGTCTAGGGTTTTGCCACCCACCGTAATCCCCTTAGTTAACACTAATTCCGTCTCGCTTTGAGTTAAAGTATTTCCCTCAATGGCATTTGAGTTATAAGTAAAGCGAACATCGTAGAGATTTTTGAGTTCGGCGACGAGCTTGGGTTCAAAAGGTCTAAACTCATCCAGCCAAGCTTTGAGTCGATCGAGCCGTTCGAGTTTAAGTCGATAATTCATCGTTAAATAATCCTCGATCGCAGCACTTAATGAAAAATTGGCTTGTTGACTTAAATCCATCAGCCGTCGTAGGAATTGCTCATAGAGATGAGAAGAAGAAAGCATCGACTGAGTATCCATATTCTTCATTTCCTAAAACGGCACTTCAATCCAAAACTCTTCACAAAACCCGTGACGTACTCTTCCATCGCTCGCTTAAAACTTTGGCAGCTTGTAGAGAATAGAATTAAATTCTATTTCCTAATTTTAGATGAAACTCCCATGTCCGAGCGTCCCTATCACATTATCCTCTACGGTGCTAGTGGCTTTGTGGGTCGGCAGACCGTGCATTACTTAGCCCGCCAAACTTCTCCCGAACGAGTCACCTTCGCGATCGCCGGACGCAACCGCCAGAAATTAGAAGCCGTTCGCGATGAAGTCGGTGCAACCGTAGATATCCTAGTCGCTGACTGCCAAGATCGACAGTCGCCAAACAGATACGAAAAGCTAAACTTTTCCCTTTTTTACGACAAATTCGCCACCAACCCACATTCCGCACGACAAAAAGTAGTTGCTCTGTGCGACAGGTGAGAGGGAGTAGGAGTCAAGTCCCCTGATGAGGGAAAATGAAATCATGGCACTGTAACTGATGGGCTTCTCAAAGATGAATTCCCCCCAAAAATCTGTGTCGATGGCAATTAACGACCTCGACCACTTGGGCTTAGTAGCTGGACTCATAGACGAAATCGGTATAGTCGAAATCATCAACGAAATAACCGGGGAACATAAAAGCGAACTTGTCAGTGTGGGAATGGGAGTTAAAGGGATGATTTTAAACGGTCTGGGATTAGTGTCAGCCCCCCTGTATCTCTTCCACAGACTTAATCTGTAGCGGGGATGGAGATATCCCCTTGTGGATGAAAACGGATTCGGGAAACGCATCGGATACCGAACAATTTGCGAAGATTCTGCAACAGTTCAAAAAAGAAATAGACTGGGAGAGCTTATTCGTAGCAGATTGTGCGTTCTACAGCCGCGAGAACTTAGCACTGAGTAGCAACAGTTAGGAGAAATTGAAATTGAAGAAATTCGCTCCACATCGGGGAGTCAGAATCAAGAAAGAGGTTATCGAGTTCGAGCAACAGCCTGTGAGTCTCCGGAAAAACTAGCCCCTTTGAAGATTGCAGCCGGACGCTTTATTTTGGCAACTAATATTCTTGATGAGA
>NZ_JACJSM010000037.1 GCF_014698145.1 Oscillatoria sp. FACHB-1406
AGGTAGGCGCAGGGGAACAGTAAAATTCCCGACCAGCCAACGAAGACGAAGCGATCGCGCTTTAACCAGTCGTCGAGGACATCAAACCATCCTCGCTCTGGTGCGCGTCCGACTGCAATTGTCATATACAAAATCCTCTTGCTGAACGCACGAATGCAAGATTTCTATAATTTGGGGCTTCGCTGCATTATAAAGCGAAGTTAACTCGGGCTGAAGTAGATCTTTTGTCAGTTGCCTGACAAGTATAAATACCTACTCTCTCTGGTTGTATCTTCTCAGATACCTCCTCGAGTTTGAGTTCCCGTCCAACGAGACAGATGAAAAAAAGTCTGGCTCGGTTGCGCGATCGCTCGATTGAGAGC
Source organism: Oscillatoria sp. FACHB-1406 (assembly GCF_014698145.1). NCBI lineage: Bacteria > Bacillati > Cyanobacteriota > Cyanophyceae > Oscillatoriales > Oscillatoriaceae > Oscillatoria > Oscillatoria sp. FACHB-1406. Next base: position 363 of record NZ_JACJSM010000037.1, read on the forward strand.
GTTAGCGCAGTCTCGTCGATATTTGATTTAACGGCGAGCGGACAGCAATTTTCATGTTTCTTAACATCGTGGAAAATTGGGAAATTCCTTTCACCCAGTCCAGGGTAACGGGTTTGCTCCCAATTTACTTTAAATCATTATGACTGAAATTTTTACAATTTGACATATCTTTCCTCAGAAATCTCGATAAAGCTAAGCTAGGAGAAAAAGTTGACAAAAAATAAGAATCATGTATCTTCCGCGCCGCTCGCTCAAAAGCGAGATCGAGCCTTTTGAGCGATAAGAATAATTCCCTTCGAGCGTCGTCCTAGAAAGGCGTACCGCTCTTTGCCGATCGAAATTGGGGTTGGCATAAACCATCTTGGCTCGATGCGGCATGGCTAGCAGTACAGCGCGGAAATTGTCAGGTCGTTCTCAATTGAGGAGTTCCCTTTTGAGGAAAAACATAAGAGAATAGCAGAGACTTCGAGCGCTGCTCCATTTTCAACTCGCAAATTTTTGGTTTCACCAGATATGGGATTCGCAGATTTTCCTGAAATTGACTCGACCTCGTACCCGCGATCGCATCCTTCCCGCCGCACCAAAATCATAGCCACTGTCGGTCCGGCAACGCTGGAACCGCTCGTCCTACGCAACCTGATTGAAGCTGGAGCCACTACGCTGCGCTTAAACTTTTCCCACGGCACGCACGAAGATCACCAACGCGCTATTCGTCTCATCCGCCAAACCGCCTTTGAACTCGACCAGCCCGTCGGCATCTTACAAGATTTACAAGGTCCCAAAATTCGCTTGGGCCGCTTCGAGGAAGGCTCTATTTTCTTAGAACCGGGCGATCGCTTCACTCTCACCAGTTGCCGCGTTCCCTGTACCCAAGAAGTCGGCTACGTCAGTTACGAGCGCCTCGCCGATGAAGTAGAAGCGGGCGCGCTGATTCTCCTCGACGATGGGCGCGTCGAAATGCAAGTCGAAACAGTCGATCCCGTCCATAGGAACTTACACTGTCGCGTCGTTGTTGGCGGCGTTCTCTCCAACAATAAAGGCGTAAACTTTCCCAATACGCGCCTCTCAATTAGCGCTCTAACCCGCAAAGATCGCGAAGATTTAATGTTCGGACTCGATCAAGGCGTGGATTGGGTTGCCCTCAGCTTTGTTTGCAATCCCCAAGATATTCTCGAAATTAAAGAACTCATCGATAACGCCGGGAAATCCGTCCCCGTCATCGCCAAGATTGAAAAGCACGAAGCGATCGAGCAGATGGAAGCAATTCTCTCGCTCTGCGATGGCGTAATGGTCGCGCGGGGAGACTTAGGAGTAGAATTGCCCGCCGAAGACGTACCCATCTTGCAAAAACGGCTGATTGCTACGGCCAACCGTCTCGGAATTCCGGTTATTACTGCCACGCAAATGCTCGACAGTATGGCAAATAACCCCCGTCCGACGCGCGCAGAAATCTCCGATGTTGCCAATGCTATTCTTGACGGCACTGATGCGGTGATGCTTTCCAACGAAACGGCGGTAGGACGCTATCCCGTCGAAGCCGTCGCGACGATGGCGAAGATTGCTGGGCGTATCGATCGCGAACTCGCCAGCCCCCAACACGCCGAAGGCAGCGCGCGATCGATTCCCAACGCCATCTCCCGCGCCGTCAGTCAAATCGCCCGCGAACTGGATGCAGCCGCGATTATGACCCTCACGAAAAGTGGAGCAACCGCCCGCAACGTCTCCAAATTCCGCCCGCAAACGCCCATTTTAGCGGTTACGCCCCACGTCGATGTCGCGCGGCGCTTGCAACTCGTTTGGGGCGTTAAACCGCTCCTCGTTCTCGAATTAGCCTCCACAGGGCAAACCTTCCAAGCCGCCCTTGGTGTTGCCCAAGAAAAACACCTCCTCTGTGAGGGCGATATTGTCGTCACGACGGCCGGAACGCTCCAAGGCGTATCCGGTTCCACCGATTTAATCAAGGTCGAAATCGTGACGGCGGTTTTAGGTCAAGGTGTTGGGATTGGCGAAGGTCGGGTAAGCGGACGCGCTCGCGTGGTTCGCAATCCCAAGGAAATTGGCGACTTTAGTAATGGCGAAATTCTAGTTGCCCCAGCAACCAATGCTGACTACTTAGATGCGATTCGTAAAGCCGCCGGGATCGTCACCGAAGAAGCCGGATTGACCAGCCACGCCGCCGCGATCGGAATGCGCCTCGGCATCCCTGTAATTCTCGGCTTAAAAGGTGCAACTGACGCGATTCGCGAAGGCGAAATCCTCACCCTCGATTCCGAACGAGGCTTAGTTTACTCTGGGGCAATGTCAAAAAATAATAATGGTATGGGAACTCAGTTCTCAATTTGATTGCTCGCATTCCATCAAAGCTAAAAACCCGATTCCGCTTCAGGAACCGGGTTTTTTAATCTCGATCGGACTGTGCCAATTTTAAAAGTTGCCTGCGACAACATCTTTTTTGCATCTTCCTGAAGGGAGATGCGTCGGACGGTAATACCTATGAGCGCAACTTAATATAGCTCTGAAAAAAGGCGAGAAAATCTTTGGGTTCTCTCGCCTCAGACGCGCTCGAAGAGATCCGAGAAGCGGATCGCGCCCTAAATAAGGCTGCCCCTCGATTCCTCTGAAAAAAATTAAATAGAAATCTCATGCGAATTCACTTACTCGTCCTAACCGCTCTCAGCGCGCTATTTTCTACTCTCCCCGCCCAAGCTGCTAAGCTCGTTGATTGGCAGTTTAATGCCAACCACAATCAACTCAACTTTGTTACCGATGCGGGAGTTCGGCCCACTGCTAAACTGATTGCTAACCCCAGCCGCTTAATCGTTGATTTACCGGGAACTCAGTTAGGAAAACCAACGGCAAACCAAGCAGTGGGCGGTGCGGTTAAGTCGGTGCGCGTCGGACAGGTGGATGCCGACACAACTCGTCTTGTGGTTGAATTAGAAGCGGGATACGCGATTAATCCCCAAGAGGTTCAAATTGTCGGAGCTAATCCCGCGCAATGGTCGGTAAAGCTGCCTACTCCATACCGCGCGGCAACCGTTCCTTCGATCGCTTCAAGCCCCGACTTCCAGATTACGCAAAACGGGTTATACGTCCGCTTGGACGGTCAACAAGCCGGACAAATTGAAGTGCGGCGTAACGACAGCAACGAAATTGAGGTTGATTTGCCGGATATAACCCTGCCAGCAAGTTTAACTTCTCGCGCGATCGCGGTCAGTCGCTACGGCGTTAGCGATATTCAATTTACACAAGTTTCCTCCTCCCTCGCTCGCGTAACAATGCGAGTGATGCCGGAGAGTCCAAATTGGACGGCGACATTCAGCCGCTTCGGAGGTTTAGTTCTCGTTCCTCAAGGGGGAATGGTAGTTCTGCGCAATAGCACGCCCGCGCCAGAATTAGCGGTTCCTATTTCGACGAATGGCGGCTCGAACTCGACAGCCGTGGTTACGATTCCCGTGCCGCCGCCATTAAACCCAAGCGCTCCGATCGCGCGCCCAATTCCCGCCCCGCGTCCCGCCCCGCCCACCGTATCGCCGCCCCCCAGCAGCACGCCGAGTGCGCCGTTGCCCAGCGTTCGCAACAGTCGCGTCGTGGTGATGGTCGATCCCGGTCACGGCGGACAGGACTCGGGCGCAGTAGGGATTAACGGACTGCGCGAGAAAGATGTAATATTGCCTATTTCTCAAGAGGTGGCGAAGATTTTGGAACGCCAGGGAGTCAGTACGAGACTGACTCGTTCCGACGATACCTTCGTTTCGCTCAACGGGCGCACTAAAATGGCCAATCAAGCGGGGGTCGATTTGTTTGTCAGCATTCATGCCAACTCCGCCGATACTCGCAATGCGAATGGCGTAGAAACCTATTATTACTCTGCCGGTAGCGGCTTAGCGCAAGAGATTCAGAAGAGTGTTATTCGGCGCACCGGGATGACTAACCGAGGGGTAAGACAAGCCAATTTTTATGTGATGAAATATTCCAGTATGCCAGCAGTTTTAGTGGAGGTGGGCTTTGTTACAGGCAGTTCCGACTCGGCAAAGTTATCGGATCCAAGTTTTCGCCGCCAGATGGCCGAGGCGATCGCGGAAGGAATTTTAAATTATATCGCCCGAGGCAATTAGCAGGGCTGCGACCCGGAAGATTGAAAATCACCCATTGTCAAGCTGGCGAAGAAGTAGAGTTGTAGAGTATAACAAGCAGATAAGAATCATCTTTGCTGCCGATCTTCCGGGTATCGATGGGCAGCCCTCAGTGCATCTTTTCAGTAATCGCTCCACGAGCAATCCCGCTCGATATCGGTTTTCCTGTCTTGAAAGTAGGGAAATTTATTGTGAGACGACTCTTTTCCCTTTTCCGACCGGCGATGTGAGGGGAAGTGACATCCTTTGAGGCGTACTCAAGCGTTGATAGAAGCATGGTTTTGAGAAAGTGGACTCGAAGGAACAATATCGTTCCCTTGCGCTGGGTGATGCTCTTGCCGTTGTTGGGGCAGATTTTTGTGGCTGTCGGCTTGACTGGGTATTTAGCTTGGCGTAATGGTTCTCAGGCGGTTGAAGAGTTAGCAGAGCAATTGGGTCAGGAAACCACCAATCAAGTCAAACAATATATCAATAATTTCACTGAAGTTCCGGTTTTGTTTCTGGAACTGAATGAGTCGTCACTGGAGGCCAGTCAATTCGACTTTACTGACATCGCTCGCCTTAAGAGCATATTTTGGAAGCAACTTCAATTGTCCGAGCGGGTGACAACGATTGAATGGGTAGGGCAGGATGGTCAGTATTTACGCTTAGAGCGGGGCAAGAATTCGCAAATGATAATTCGCAATCCCGCAACCGCATCGAAGGCGGAAGTGTATCGGCTGGACGATCGCGGCAACCCGGGACAGCGCTTGCAAGTTAAATCCTACGATCCCCGGACGGAAGGGTGGTATCGAGCCGCCGCGCGATCGCGTCAATTCGTTTGGTCGCCGCTTTACGAGTTACCAAACTCCTCAGCTATTGGCATGACCTCCGCCATTCCCATCTACGACGCAGGCGGTCAACACCTCGGCGCAATTGCTGTCGATCTGCAATTAGACAGTCTCAGCCACTTTCTACAAACGCTCTATTCCCATCGTCCCAGTGAAGTCGCGATTATCGAACGAACCGGAAAAATCGTTGCGAGTTCGTCGTCCGAGCGAATCTACCGCCAAACACCAAGCGGTAAAGAGCTATTGCGAATCGCCGAAAGTCGCGATCCCGAATGGCGACAAGTCGCTTCCGCGATCGAGCAAAGATTCGGCAGTTTCCAGAAGCTATCGGGAACCCGTTGGTTTCGTCCGAAAATCGAGGGTAAGCGCCAATTCGTACAAGTGACGAATGTCGCTCCAGCCATCGGTCTCGATTGGCTATTAATCGTTGTGATTCCCGAAAGCGAACTGACCGAGCAAATTCGCGATATTACTAACAAAACGATCGTTCTGTGCTTGTTATTACTCAGTGCTGCGGTTACGTTAGGTGTTTATACTTCTCGCTGGCTCGAGGGTTCGATTGGGCGTTTAGCTCAGGCAAGCCGAGCGATCGCAAAGGGGGATTTAGAGTACAGCGTCCCGGGGTCGAGAATTCGGGAATTTCGGATTTTAGCGCGATCCCTCGAGCGCACGATCGGGAACTTGAAGCGATCGCAAGTTCAACTGGCCGATTATTCTCGCAGTCTCGAGACGATGGTAGAAGAACGAACCGCAGCCCTACGCCGTTCTGAAGCCAAGTTTGAAAAGGCGTTTCGTTGCAGTCCCGATCCGATTTTTATCGCAACTCTCGAGGGCGGACGCATTATCGAAGCCAACGACAGTTTTTTGGTCGGTTCTGGATATACTCTCGCAGAAGTAATTCAGCATAGGTTGCACGATCTTAATCTCTTAGGGAATTCAGAAGAATTAGAAATTGTCATCGAAAAATTGCTTCAAAACTGCCCGGTTAGAGATGTTGAGGCTCAATCGATCGCGAAGTCGGGAGAGAGGCGCACCGTGCTTTTTTCTGCGGAAATTCTTAATTTGGAGGAAACACCTTGCGTGCTATACATTGCTCGCGATATTACTGAAAGTAAAAAGATTGAAACCGAACTCAAGCAAAGCAAACAATATTTACGTTTAGTCCTTGATAATATTCCCCAACAAATCTTTTGGAAGAATCGCGATTCGGTGTTTCTGGGGTGCAATAAAAATTGGGCAGAAGCCGCTTGTCTGGAGAGTGCGGAAGCTGTCGTCAATTTGCGGGATGAAGACCTGTTGCCCCCAGAAGCAGCGGCGGCGGCTGAGAAGTTTCGCGAAATCGATCGCCGCATTATGAGTAATAATAAAGCGGAATACAATACTCTAGAAGTCAAACAACGTCCAGACTCCAGCGGCAATCCCGTCTGGCTGAGCGTGAGTAAAATCCCGATTCACGACGAACGGGGAGAAGCGATCGGGATTCTCGGCGCGATCGAAGACATCACCGAGCGTAAAATTGCCGATGAAAAACGCAAAACCGCAGAAGAAGCCTTGCGGGTCGAGCAAGAAAAATCCGAGCAATTATTGCTCAATATTTTACCCGAAGCGATCGCGGAGCAACTTAAACAAGATCCGAGTCCCATTGCCGAACAATTCGACGATGTAGCGATTCTATTTGCGGATCTCGTCGGCTTTACTGCCCTTTCTGCGAGCCTTCCCGCCCGCCGCCTCGTTCAATTTCTCAACCGTATTTTTTCAGAATTCGATCGCCTCGCTAAATCTTACGGCCTCGAGAAAATTAAAACCATTGGCGATGCTTATATGGTAGCGGGAGGATTGCCGCTGCCGAAAGACGACTGCCTCGAAGCGATCGCAGAAATGGCCTTAGAAATCCAAAAAAGCATCGTTCGCATTGCTGTGGAGTGGCAACAACCCCTACAAATTCGCATCGGAATTAACCTCGGCCCAGTCGTTGCTGGCGTAATCGGCGAAACCAAATTTATTTACGATCTGTGGGGCGATACCGTTAATGTCGCTTCGAGAATGGAATCTTTAGGCGAACCCGGACGCATTCAAACCACTCAAACGGTTTACGAACGCCTTAAATACTTCTACGAGTTTGAAGAACGAGGCGAAATTGAAGTTAAAGGAAAGGGGAAAATTACCACGTATTGGTTGCTCGGTCGGAAAAACTGTATGATTTAGTAATTCGTAATTCGTAATTCGTAATTCGTATTTCGTAGTTCGTAATTCGTAGTTCGTAATTCACCATTCACCATTCACCATTCATCACTCATAATTCATAATTCATCACTCATAATTCATAATTCATAATTCATAATTAATTTAAGAGTTTTGGGAGATGCGATCGCTGGCGAGGCGTTTAGCTTCAAACATAGTTAGGTCCGCTTTTCTGAGCAAAACTGCTTCAGTATCACCGTCGCGGGGATAGATACTGCTGCCAATACTTGCCTTAACTACAACCGTATGCCCATTTAAAGCGAAAGGCTGGGACAAACTCCGGGTAATTTTACCGATCGCGACCGATACATCTTCAACCTTGTGAAGCCCCCGAAGAATGACGGTAAACTCATCTCCTCCCAAACGCGCCACAAAATCGCTATTGCGGACGCAGTGGGCAATACGACCCGCGACCGCCTCGAGCAGTAAGTCCCCAAAATCGTGACCTAGGGTATCGTTAACTGCTTTAAAACCATCTAAATCGAGGTAAAGGAGCGCGATCGAGCAATTGTTCGACTTCGCCCAAGTCAACGATTGAGCTAAACTTTCATTAAAATGCTTGCGGTTGGGCAACCCCGTGAGGGAGTCGTGGTAAGCAAGATTATGGAAGCGATCGCGCGAGAGTTTGAGTTGCTCGTTCGAGCGGCTTAATTCTACTGTAGTGCGGCGCAGTTCGTCTTCAACGCGCTTGCGTTCGGTAATATCGCGAATCGCGCCGATTAAAAACAGATTTCCGGCGGCATCTCGATGCAAGGAGCGTTTGGTTGCAATTCGATAGGTTTTGCCCATTGCATCGGTAAAATACTCTTCATTCTCCATCGAGCAACCCGTTTCAAAAACGAGACAATCTTGCGCTCTTAAGATTTCAGCTTCTTCAGGCGATAAGATATCGCTTTCGGATTTGCCTAACAATTGTTCGAGGGAATAGCCACTGAGTTGGCAAAATGCTTGATTGAGGACAACCCAGCGATGTCGAACGTCCTTAATAAAAATCGGATCCGCGATCGCATCAATGGCGGATTTAAAAAAATCTTTCGAGCGCCGAAATTCCTCTTGGCGATAGGCTAAATAGTGAGTGAGAATCGCTGAGGAGCCGATTAAAGCCAATAGAGGCGGAATCCAGGACAACCACCACCCCAGTAGGAAATTGCCGTAAACGGCTGCAAAGAGTGCGACTATGGCCGATAGAAGCATCAACGACGAACGAATCGGCGAGCGAATTGTCCAGACAATCCACGCCCCAATTGCCGACCACAGTAAAATCCACATCCCTTCCAACCAGTCCGGTAAGACCTGAATCAAGGAATTTTTGCCCGTTGCCGCATCGAGCAATTGAGCGATAAAGTTAGCGTGTAACTCGACTCCATAAATCGGCTTGGTATAGTCCATGAATTGGGCGCTGTAAGGAATGTAGGCAAAGTCTTTGAGGCTGGGAGCCGTCGAACCAATGAGAACGATGCGATCGCGGAATCGCTCCGGCGCAATTTTTCCCGCTAGCACATCGTTCATTGCTACCTTTTCAATCGCTGAAGGCGGGATAAAGTGACCCATAAACTGATACCCCTGCGCGTCAATCCTGACATAACCGCCATCGTTTTTTTGCAAGGGACGAAAGACAGCTTGACCTAACTGAAGATAGCGAGGATTTAATGCAGCGCGTTGCGGGACAATTCCGTCAGCTTTTAGATATAGAAGAGCTAGTTTAAGAGCAAAGCTGGTATGAGTTTGACCTTGCAGATGCCAATAGAGCAATCCTCGACGCACCCGACCATCGGGATCTAATAAGGCATTGCTGAAACCGACTCGTTGGCTGGCTGCGAGCGAGCGAGGGGCAGGAACGGCTGGACTATTACGATCTTCGAGCTTTTCTATCCCTACTAAGTTCGGTAGGTTTTGGTAAAGCTTTTGTAGGGTATCGTGTCCGGGTTCGACGGGCAAATCTCGATAGATCCCCAGACCAATTGCTCGGGGACGAGCAGCGTTGAGCATCTCGAGCAGTTTCGCGATCTCGCGATCGGGGATCGGCCACTTTCCAGCTTGACGAATTTCAGTTTCGCCAATGGTCACGATAATCTCGCGTTGCTCGACTGTGGCGTTAGGCTTGAGGAGAAATAAGCGATCGAAAGCCGAGAGTTCCCAAGATTCCAGCAGCCCCAGCCCTCGCACGAGAACGATTAAACCGGCTGTCCCAATCGCGATTAGCAAGACTCGCTGTTCTTGCTTGAGCCATTGCATCAGTTTCGCACTCCCAATGTTTAATTTCCGCATAGGTTTCCGAACTCGAGCCTCTCTTTTTACGGAGAACAATTATGGGGAATAAATATTAGCGCATAATTCTCTTTGTACGGCGGTTCTAGGATTTCCGTCAAGTTGTCATCCATAGATACAGATATACGCTTGCGTACTTTAAAGGGCTTTGCTGTTGGGGAATCGGGACTCGCGATACTGCCTAAAACTGTTGATGCTAGACAATTTGCGTCGAGCAGTCAAGGAAATCTCAAATTGGTCGCTAAATCTGCTAGTATATTTTCGCTACAGAAAAAATAATCCCCAAAAAGGTTTAACGTTGAAAGTTTAATAACCCAGTTAGTAGAGTCATGACCAGAACAAGACAAAGGGCAACAGGGTTTGCACGCGATTTTCGCGACTTTATTGCTAAGGGGAACGTGGTCGATCTTGCCGTTGCCGTTATAATTGGCGGTGCTTTTGGCAAAATCATTACCTCGTTCGTAGAAGATATTGTTATGCCGGGATTAATTAATCCGGCGTTGGGCGCAACCGGAGATGCTTGGCGAGAGTTAACGCTCGGACCGCTTTTAATCGGGAAGTTTTTAGGCACTGTTGTCGATTTCTTAATTATTGCCTTCGTAATTTTTCTGGTGATTCGCGCGATTGAAAACTTTAAGCGGAAAGAAGTTGCCGATCCCGATGCGACACCAGCAGATGCGAATTTACTGGCTCAAGAACGTTTGACGACCGCAATCGAACGCCTGACTCAAGTTATGGAATCCCGCCAGTAAAGGGTTTGGTCGCGATTCGCTGCCCTTCCCGCCCGCCAACGTAGTACAATGCCCACTAGCAAGTTCTACTTAATGGTGCGATCGTTATGACCGAGGCGGCTCGAATTCCTGTCGTTGTCAATGGTGCGGCGGGGAAAATGGGGAGGGAAGTTGTTAAGGCTGTCTCCCAAGCGAAAGATATGATGTTATTGGGAGCAGTCGATAAAAGTCCGGACTGCGAGGGACAAGATGCCGGAATTGTAGCGGGCTGCGGCGAGCTAGAAGTCCCAATCCTCAGCGATTTGCAAAGCGTTTTGGTGTTAGCAACGCAGCAAGAAATTCAAGGGGTAATGGTAGATTTTACCCATCCTGATGGCGTTTATGATAACGTCCGCAGCGCGATCGCGTATGGCGTTCGTCCGGTTGTCGGCACTACCGGCTTAACCGTCGAACAAATTGAAGATTTAGCAGCATTTGCTGAAAAAGCAAGCACAGGGGCAATTATTGCCCCTAATTTCAGTATTGGTGTAATTTTGATGCAGCAAGCTGCCTTACAAGCTTCTAAGTATTTCGATTGCGTCGAAATTATCGAACTTCACCACAACCAAAAAGCGGATGCGCCCAGCGGTACGGCGATTAAAACCGCACAAATGCTCGCTGAAATGGGCAAAACTTACAATCCCGCCCTTGTCGAGGAAAAAGAGACTCTGGCGGGCGCGCGCGGTTGTACGGCGGATGAAAATATTCGCATCCACAGCGTTCGCCTTCCGGGTTTAATCGCCCATCAAGAAATTCTTTTCGGTTCTGCGGGGCAGCTTTATACCCTGCGTCACGATACCACCGATCGCGCTTCTTTCATGCCGGGAGTTTTACTCGCGATTCGCCAAGTCGTCCAGCTTAAAAGCTTGGTTTACGGGCTGGAAAAAGTAATATGAATGATGAGTTATGAGTTATGAGTTATGAGTTATGAGTTATGAGTTATGAGTTATGAGTTATGAGTTATGAGTTATGAGTTATGAGTTATGAGTTATGAATGACAAATGATGAGGTATTAATTACGAATTACGAATTACGAATTACGAATTACGAATTACGAATTACGAATTACGAATTACGAATTACGAATTACGAACTACGAATTACGAATTACGAATTACGAATTACGAATTACGAATTACGAATTACGAACTACGAATTACGAATTATGTTGATTCCGCTGACTCGTGCCAAATTTGAACAATTAGTTCCCGCGATCGCAACGGGCGCGCAATATATTCACTATTGGGGCAAACTGCGCGACTTTCTAAGACGACTGCTCATTTCTTTTATCGCCGTTATCATACTTTGGGTAGTGGGGCAGGTCTTTGGCTCGGGTGCAGGTGGGATCAAATTTTTAATGGGTTTTGTTGCGAGCTTATATTGGTTGTGGAGTCCCGTTTATTGGGCGAGTACGCGTAATGTTGCTTACCGTCGCTATAAGTACAGCGGTTTTTGGCGCGGTCGCGTTTTGGATGTTTTTGTCACTGACGATCTCGTGCGCGAGGAAGAAACCGTCAATCAGCGCGGTGAGTTGGTGATTATTGAAAACCGAGAACGTCGAATTAATCTCGAAGTTGGGGATAAAACGGGTTTCCGCACTACGCTACAAGCGCCACTCCAGCGCGTGCATAAGGCGATCGCGCCGGGACAAATTGCGGAATTATTAGTCTTTTCGGATCTTGCCGATCTCAGTCGCATCAGCCAAACCAGCGATGTCTATTTACCCGAACCGAATCTTTGGGTGGGAGATTATCCTTGTTTGGCTAAAGATGCTTTCGTTCAAACAAGCGAGCAACTAATGCGCTCCCCCCAAGAGGGTTCGCGGCGGAGTTCCCCTCGTTCTAAGCCTTCTAACCCACGGAACCGAAGATTTAGATAATTAATAATTAATAAAACTTATAAGCGCAACAAAAATTAATAAAAATCTTAAAGATTTCGTAAACCAAGGGGCAAATGTTTGTCATTAGCTTTCAGCCTGTTTATGCTAGAGCTATCCTAAATTCACAAGTTTTTCACGTCTTCTTCAGCCAAATCGGGCGATCGGAATCGGACAGAAGGCTTTTGAGCGGAGCCGTAGAACGAAACGATCTAGCCCTCGTTGCATAAGTTGGAGCTAGCGGAACGAGTTTGGAGAGAGGGCGATCGACTCGTGAATTTGGGTACAAGCGGCTAACGAACGAAAATTCAGGGTATTGCAAACCGAATAGAGAGGACGAGAAAAGCCAGCTAAAATGATTTTTCTCTCAGGGACGATTAACTGTAAGTTTTGTTAAAAACTGTACTAGCTTGTAGAGTCTTTAGCTTACAGTTGAATTCATATAAAGGCACAAAAGTCAAGAACAGGGATTTTAACCTTATGGATAACGCACTGCCACAAATAGTTAGCAATTCTAAAGCATTAGAACCCACCAAAGCTTCCAAAAATAAATTACGGGAAGTCGTTCGTCGGACAATGGGCGATCCTTTCTTTTTAAAATTACAAAAAGTGAACTATAAGTTCAAACATTTGTTCTACAGTCACTTTACTAAAAATGCCGGTTACGACTGGAATTACTATCACGGTCAGGCGGCATCATCAAATTTTACCTATACCTTATTTGCCCAAACGCTATTTGAACAATTTAATCCGAAAACTGTTGTTGATGTCGGCTGTGGTGGCGGCGGATTTTCTAAAGCTTTTCTGGACTTAAGCTGCGACGTTCGTTCCTTCGACTACTCTTCAGACGCGATCGCAGTGGCTCAAAGCCGAGGCGTAACTTCAGCGCAGCAAATCGATATCACCAAGATCGATGCTATTCCAGCAAATGGGGATTTATGTATTTGTTTGGAAGTTGCCGAACATATTCCCGAAACCTATGCCCTCCATTTGTGCAAAGTCCTCTCGAAAATTGCTCCTACTTTAGCATTGACCGCAGCCCCGCCGGGACAGGGAGGACATTTACACGTTAACGAACAACCTCAAAGTTACTGGATAGAGAAAATGGAGTCTTGTGGGATGGAGTACGATGCCGGAGCCGTCGCCCAAATTCGCAGTGTTTTTGCGGGAAGAATGGGGACAGATTACGACGACAATTTGATGATTTTTCGACAACAACAATAAAGATTTAGTAGGTAGTGACGCTTTTTCTGGGTCTTGATTTTGGTACGTCGGGAGCGCGCGCGATCGCGATTGATGCCGAAGGAAACATTGAAGCTAGAGCGAGTCTACCCTTCCAGACAACGCAAGCTCTGGCAACAGTTTGGCAAAATACTTTATTTTCTCTACTCGAAAGACTTCCTTTATCGGTTCGCAAGGAAACTGAAGCGATCGCGATTAACGGAACTTCGGCTACAGTTTTACTGTGCGATCGCAACGGCAGCCCCCTCGATACTCTCCTTTACAGCGACGCGCGCGCAGCCGCAGAAGTGGCACGAATTCCCGATATCGTACCTTCTAACGCCGTCGTCCTCAGTGCCTCGTCCAGTCTCGCCAAACTGTTGTGGTGGACGCACCAGCCCTTTTATCCCGAAGCAGCTTACTTCTTACATCAAGCCGATTGGCTAGGCTTTTTGCTGCACGGTCAACTGGGCATCAGCGACTATCACAACGCCTTAAAACTCGGTTACGATGTCGAGAATCTCTGCTATCCCGCCGGATTGCAGCAGCACTCCGCTCGCGCGCTCCTACCGAAGATTTTACCGCCCGGAACGCCCGTTGGCGAAGTGAACGCCGCGATCGCGCAACGCCTCCGGTTCCCCAAAACTTGCCGAGTCTGTACCGGAACCACCGACAGTATTGCCGCCTTTATTGCTAGCGGTGCAACTTACCCCGGCGAAGCTGTCACCTCATTGGGTTCCACCCTCGTCTTAAAACTCTTGAGTCGCACTAAAGTAGACGCTGCCGAGTACGGAATTTACAGCCATCGCTTTGGGAACTTGTGGCTGACGGGCGGCGCATCCAATACCGGCGGTGCGGTGCTGCGCCACTATTTCAGCGATTCCGAACTTACCGATATCAGCCAGCGCATCAATCCGCAGCAAGCGAGTCCCCTCGATTATTATCCGCTATTGGAGCGGGGCGATCGCTTCCCCATCAACGATCCTAACCTGCTGCCGCGCCTAGAACCCCGCCCCGACAGCGAAATTGAATTCCTCCACGGTTTGCTCGAAAGCTTAGCTAGAATTGAAACCAAAGGATACGCACTCTTGCAAGAGTTCGGCGCAACCTCCCTAACCCGCGTCCATACCGCAGGCGGCGGCGCGCAGAACCCCACTTGGACTGCAATTCGCCAACGCCATCTCTGCGTTCCCGTTGCACCGTCCTTGGAAACTGAAGCTGCCTATGGAACAGCGCTATTAGCAAAGCAAAGTTTTTCGGCCCCTTTTTAATCTCTAGTTTTAAGTTTTAATTTTTAATTTTTAATTCCGCCTCGAGGGATGTTAAGAATCTTCGCCTGCCGATCTCAGGTGGGATTCAAAGCGAGCGTGTTAAACTTGGATCGAAATGAGAGCAAGAAAGGTTAAACTTTCTCAGCCGCTCGGAGTCATCGATCCGCAGAATTAATTGAGACTCAGATTAACCCCCTTCTGAAAACGAGCAGAGTGTCACTAATGAAAGAGAACGCCCGTAAAGACCAAAAACAACTCTTGTTAGTTGATGATGACCCTAACTTGATTTTGTTGGTTAAGGATTATTTAGAGTTTCGAGGTTACGAAGTATTAACCGCAGAGAACGGTAGAGAAGCGCTTGAGGTTCTCGAACATCAAGTTCCGGATATGATTATCTGCGACGTGATGATGCCTGAAATGGATGGGTATACGCTTGTCGAACAGATTCGGCAAGATTCTAAAGTCAGTTGGATTCCAGTTTTATTTCTCTCGGCAAAAGGGCAAAGTCAAGATCGGGTAAAGGGTTTGAGTACGGGTGCAGATGTTTATATGGTTAAGCCCTTTGAACCGGAAGAATTGGTGGCTCAGGTTGAATCTTCCTTGAAGCAAGCCAATCGCTTGATCCGTCACAGTAAGGGAGTTGAAGTCGGTCATAAGATTAAGGTGCCGGAGAATGTGGAGTTAACGCCTACCGAACGGAAAGTCGTTCAGCTTGTCGCTCAGGGATTAGCAAATCGAGATATTGCGATTAAGCTGGAAGTCAGTCAGCGCACGGTGGAAAGTCACGTCTCGAATATGCTCAATAAAACCAGTTTGCACAACCGAACGGAATTAGCGCGTTGGGCGATTGAAAGTAATATGGCTTAGTGGCACGCTTGGTATTGGCAGGCGATCGCGTGTTAAAATAAGGAGCCGCTATCTGGAAAATAAGTCTATAGGGCGGCTTATTGTTCAACAGGCTGGTATAGCTCAATTGGTAGAGCACCCCACTTGTAATGGGAAGGTTGCGGGTTCAAGTCCCACTACCAGCTTATCGAGACTAAGCAAGGTTTTCCTCGCTGTAAACATCAGTATTACAAGAAACGGCTGAGATCGAATTCTTCGTCGCTTGATTTTTCGGTGGGGAAGCGATCGCGCGCTAAGATCGACAGGATGCGATCGCTATAATCGATCGCACCGCGCAATTCTTCTGCAAGCAGTTCTAATCCGCCGTTAGCATATTCTTCAAAAATGCTAACCCGCTGCGCTTCGGCGCTCGAGTCGAAACTAGAGAGAATCGTAGGGTTTTGCGTTTGAGCGATCGCGAGCAGTTCGATCGCGGGATAATGACCCCGAGAGATGAAAACATCGAGGCTAATCGGCCCGGGTTCCTGAGATAAGGTAGAATCTAGCGGCGTTCTCTTGCGATGGTGAAATCCCCAAACCGCTGCAAATGCGATCGCATCGGCATAAGTTTGAAAAGGCCCCGTTTTCTCTGGAGAATCTACTAAAGCTTGGACAAATTCGGCTTTATCTTTAGCAATGCGAATTCGACTGGAAGCCACAATTTAATGGATAATGGATAATGGATAATTGATAATGAATGAATGGCACTGAAATAAGAGTTGAAAAATCGCCCAAACATTGATATTTCGTAGGATGGGCAGCGCCCACCAGCCTTAAGTCAGTGCCATTCGATAATGAATAATTAATTATAAACGCCTAATGTGAATTAGAAGCCAGAAAGATTCTCTTACTGTTCTTTCTCCCTTCGCCCACCGATTGGGAGAGGGAAATCAAGACTGTTGGATAATGGACATCAGACGTTAATTATAAATGAAATTGTTTGGGAGGTCGAAAACAGCCGCTCAACTTTTTCAGTGCTTTACCCCGACTCGGAGGGGAAAACGATACAATGAGAGAAATTAACATTTCTTAACGATCTAGTCTACTATGTCTGCAACTGCGATCGCCCAGCCATCCTCATTTCCGGGAATTTTCTGGCAATGGCGAGGGCATTCCATATACTACGTTGCCGCTGGTTGCCCGCAACCCAACCGCCCGCCCCTGCTTCTCGTGCATGGATTTGGGGCATCGACCGATCATTGGCGTAAAAACATCGCAGAATTGCAAGCGGATTTTGCGGTTTACGCGATCGACTTATTGGGGTTCGGACGTTCGGCAAAACCCAACTTGGAGTATAGCGGCAAGTTGTGGAGCGAGCAACTCCGCGACTTTATCCAAGAGGTTATCGAGCAACCCGCTGTCATTGCTGGTAATTCCATCGGCGGTTACGTGGCGCTGTGTACGGGCGCGAACTATCCCGAAACGACAGCAGGAGTCGTACTCCTTAACAGTGCCGGTCCCTTTACCGAAGTCACCGAAACGGTTAAGGAAACGGTCTTTCAGGAATTTATTAAGAACGGAATGCGATCGCTGCTGCTGCAACCTTGGGCAAATTTCTTGCTCTTTCAATACGTGCGCCAGCGCTGGGTCATTCGTCAAACCTTAGAGAAAGTGTACCGCGATCGCAGTGCCGTGAGCGATCGCCTGGTTGAAGAAATTTATCGTCCTTCCTGCGATGAAGGCGCGGCGCAAGTCTTCGCCTCCGTCTTCAAGAGTCCGCGCGGCGAAATGAACGACGCTTTGCTGGCAAAACTGCAAGCCCCTCTGTTGCTGCTGTGGGGCGATGCCGATCCTTGGATGAACGCCAGACTGCGCAGTCCCAAGTTTCGGCAACATTACCCAGCCCTAAGCGAGTATTTCTTGCAAGCGGGACATTGCCCCCACGACGAAGTACCGCAACAAGTGAACGCCTTAATTCGCGAATGGGTATCGAACCTCTAAAGTTGCAGTGTAGCTCTTTGTCACATTTGTTGTAATATTTGGGTAAGTTAGAATTAGAGAAATTAAACTGCTGGCGATCGCGGATTTTTTTCAGACCATGCCAGCAGTCTTCAGTTCGTTAGGGTGGCACAGTAATTGGGGCGCAATCTACTCCTGCATCAACCGACTCAATTCTGACACCAAGACCCATGAATACTTCCCACCAGAGCAATCTTTTTGTTCCGCACCCGCGCAACAGTTTGTCTCTCGTTACTCTACTCCTGGCAGTAAGTACGGCTGCACCCGCTTATTCTCAGTCTATCGTCGCCGCACCGGATGGTACGGGAACGCTTGTTACGATTGAAGGCGATCGATTTAACATCGGCGGCGGTACGCGATCGGGAGATGGAAGCAATTTATTTCAAAGTTTCGCTCAATTCGGTCTCAGCACTAACCAAATTGCGAACTTTCTCACCACCCCTCAAATTCAAAATATTCTCGCTCGCGTTGTCGGTAACGATCCTTCTGTTATCAATGGCTTAATTCAAGTTACGGGGGGCAATTCTAACCTGTACTTAATGAATCCTGCCGGGATTATTTTTGGGAACGGGGCGAGTTTGAATGTTGGGGGAGATTTTTTCGCAACAACGGCAACAGGAATTGGTTTTGGGGAGAATCGTTGGTTTAATGCCTTTGGTGACAATAACTACGCAACGCTAACGGGAAATCCGACTCAATTTGCTTTCGATCTTTCACATCCCAGCGCAATTGTCAATGCTGGAAACTTAAACGTTAGCGACGGACAAAACGTAACGCTCCTCGCGGGGCAGGTTATTAATACGGGGAGTATAACTGCACCGAATGGTAATATTGCGATCGCGGCAGTTCCGGGCAGCAGTTTAATCAAAATTTCCCAACCCGGTAGCTTATTGAGCTTAGAAGTCGCCCCTCCGCGCGATTCCAACGGCGCAATTTTGCCCTTTTCTGCCCGCGATTTACCCCAATTGCTTGCGGCTGCCAACGGAGAAACGGGGTTAGTTGTGGATGCGAACAGGCGCGTTTATACCGCCGGAGGAACAGAGATTCCCCCAGAAGTTGGAACCGCGATCTCGACTGGAACTTTGAGCGTCGCCCCCTCAGTCTCTCAGCCCCTTGTTCCCTCACAAATTGCCGTTATTGGCGATCGCGTCGGCATCGTCGATAATGCTACAATCCTTGCACCCAGCGGCAACATTCGCATCGGTGGCGATTACCAAGGGCGCGGCAATATTCCCAATGCAAAGATAGCGCTCGTGGGGAGAAATGCAACGATTAACGCCGATGCGGGAACGGAAGGAAATGGCGGACGAGTTATCGTTTGGGCGGACGACAAAACAGCATTTTTCGGCACGGTTAACGCTCGAGGCGGTAGCAGTTCTGGTAATGGGGGATTTGTCGAGATTTCGGGTAAAAATAACCTGATTTTTGATGGCAATGCTGACGTGAGTGCAGTGGGCGGAATGAACGGAACAATCTTATTCGATCCGAGAGATATTATTGTTGTATCGGGGGCAAGTGCTGTCGATGATAATCAACTGAATGATTCGCAGATTTTAGCCGGAGATGGCGGCAATGCTGACTTTACAATTAGCGATACTAAACTAAGAAGTATTGTAGGCGGAACGATTATTCTGAAAGCCAATCGCGATATTACTTTTAATTCGGGGTTGGATTTGGGGAATACAGCAGCTAATGCTTTAAAAGCTAATCTCGATTTACAAGCAAGTCAAGATATTAACATTAATAGCGAGCTTGCCTTTACCGGGAATTTTGGATTAACGGCTAATGCGGGACGCAATATTAATACAACAGCATTTTTAAGAACGAATCAAGCCGGAACGGGAAATTTAGACTTAACCGCAGCGGGCGATATTACCGCTCGCTTAATGAGTACAGGAGGTTCGATAAACTTAGTGAGTACCGGCGGCAGTATTAATATTATCAACGCAGGAATTAGTACGAACAATGCTCAAACGGGAAGCGTTAACTTAACGGCGGCGGTAGATATCAATACTCACGGCATTACAGCGGGTGGAGGAATTGTTTTAAGCAGTACCGGAACCAATGGCAATATTAATGTGAAAGGACGCATCGATACGCCATTTAATGGGACGACGGGCGTGCAAATTGAAGCGGGAAATACCATTGATTTAAACGATACAAGTTTGGGAGCAATTGAGGTTATTGGATCGGGGGGCGCAATATCGGTAACGAGTCGTAATGGCAATATTATCGCTCGCCAGAATATCCAATCTAATCGCGGGAATATTGCCCTAAGCGCTGCTACGAGCTTAGATGTACAAGAAATCCAAACTTCTGGGGGCGATATCAACTTGAGTGGAGGTAATATTCTTGCGAATGAAGGAGTATTCGCATTCCGAACTAATCCTCTCGATCCGAATGCTACGGGTGCTGTCACCTTACAATCTGTTAACAATATCGACGCACAGAATATTAATGCTGAGGGAACGGTAACATTGAATAGCAGTCAGGGTAACATTATCGTTCGCGATACAATTGATGCCCGCGAAGATACTGCCGCAGGAGTGAATATTAATGCGGCGAAAGATGTGCGAGTTGAGACGATTTTAGCGGGCGGAAATGTCAATATTGGCAGTACAACGGGTAATGTCATTATTGGCGAAAATACGGGCAGTACGAACGAGATTAGAAGTTCTTCCCGCGTTGATGGCGGTACGCCGGGACGGGTTGCGATCGCGGCTTATAACGGTACGGTAACGCTCAACGGCTTAATTCGCGCGGGCAAAGCGCAAAAAACTGGAGACAGTCATATTGACATTGCCGCCTCCCGTTTTGTCGCGATTAATCCCGGCACTGGGCAATTACTCGATACGGTAGATAGTAACAGTTCGACGACAGTAACGCGCCCGACCAGCTTGTTTGCTTTTCCCGCCAACGTGACTTTTATTGGCAACGTGAATATCAACAGTGGGAATGTGAGTAATATTACTCCGGGATTAGCGAGGATTGTGTTTAGCGATAACTTGCAAAATCCCACCGCGACGAATTCATCTTCGATTGTTACTGGAAGCGGGGCGGAAGTGATTCGGATTGTACTACCGCGATCGCAAAATTTTGCCGTCGGTTCTGCCTTCGATCCCAATAACCCCAACCTTAGCGGTACGGCGGGTAGTATTAACCTCGCTGTCGCCGGAATTCCGCCAACACTGACGGTACTGCTAGAGAATGCCTCCTTTACGCCCCCCGACATTCTACGGCAACCTGTCACCCAACCGCCCAACGGGGATCCTCCGACAGGCCGAAATCCAAACCCGCCAGAACCGCCGTCCCCCCTTCCTCCCGATCCGACTGCGTTTAATACAGCCCTTAGCAGTCAAGGCGTAGAAAGAAGCGGAACCCCTCAATCGACTTGCGTGGGAGTGGAACGGGAGGAACGCGAGGGTGCATTAACGCCCGAGGAACGCTGCGAACAACCCGAACAGAAGGATAAACCAATCCTGGATACCAGCGCTGTTACGCCGCAACCCGAGCGCGATCGCTGACTATACCTTAACTTTAGGAAGAAGCGATCCAAAACTCGAGATGATAAGATCGCGATCGCAAGCCCTTGTGCTGACATTCACAACTTTTTCATACTTAGATCGCGATCCGCAAAAGCTAAAGACGGGATACTCAACTTGTCAGAAGTTCCCCCGTTTAGGCCCAAAGTTCATGTTATTCCCTAACCTTTCTCTGCAATCCTCCCCTCAGTCTGCAATCCCCGTTAGTTCCCCCAAGCTTGCCCTAGCGAGCGTTTCCAGCGGCAAAGCTAATTCTTCGGAGAAAGAAAATTCTCCCATGCACGAACTCCTCAGAGCGATCGCAACTGGCAAATTACAAGTGATTGTTTAATGAAGAGTGAATGGTGAAGAGTAAATTGATGAATGGTCAATAATTAATTTTTCTAGCCCTTATGACTCAGCGACAAAATTGGAATCCAGGTCGTTTCTTAAAAACGGTAACTTTTTTCGAGCTATTTCCCTTCCTCAATTTAATTCCCTGCCTTAAAACAATGATTCTCGGACGACAGCCACAACCCACCTCTCCCTTTAGCAACAGTCGAGTAGGTACGATTTTAGTTGTTGGAGAAACGGAAGAACTAAACGCGCAAATTGTCAAGCATTTACGAGCCAAAAATTATCCCGTGCGGGTTTTAACAAGCGAATTAGCTGGTATCGAATCGAGGGCAAATTCTGAGGCAGAATATTATCGAGGAAGCCTGCAAGATAAAGCGAGTTTCAGTGCGGAACTCATGGCGGGCGTACAAACGATGATTGCTAGTTCCGTCGATGCGTCAGCGATGGATAACCTCGTGCAAGTTGCCACGCGATCGCTCGGAACCGATCCAACAACAACAACCCTGTTTGACTTTCGTCAACCCACTGCCGATTTAGCAGCAATTTGGGGCGCAGTCGATGATGTCGTTATGGGTGGCGTGAGCGAAAGTAATTTGCGATTTGTAAATGATTGTGCTGTATTTGCCGGTAATGTTTCTGTTGCCAACTCAGGCGGATTTGCTTCCGTGCGAAATCGTAATTTTTCGCCACCCTTAGATTTATCGAGTTATGAAGGGATTCAGTTGCGAGTAAAAGGCGACGGTCAGCGCTATAAATTTATTTTACGGTGCGAAGGGAAATGGGATGGGGTAAGCTATTGCTATTCATTTAATACAGCCCCTAACAATTGGATTGATGTCCGGATTCCCTTCGACGAACTGATTCCGACGTTTCGCGCCAAAACGGTGAATGATGCGCCGAAGTTTGATTCCAGTAAGACTTATTCTATGCAGTTGATGTTGAGTAAGTTTGAGTACGATGGCAACTTAAATCCTCGGTTTGTGCCGGGAGTGTTTGAGTTGCAGTGGGAATCGATTCAAGCTTACGGTAAGACTGCCGTACCAAAGTTAATTTATGTTAGTTTGGGCGACGAGGGTTTAGAACGACAAGTTCTAGAAAGTGGTGTGAGTTACGCGATTATTCGGGGGGAAAATACAACATCTGAGGAGATTTCTCGCCGTTGCGTGCAAGCTGTGAATTCCCCTAGAGAGTCAGTCAATTAGAATCATTCTTATCTGGAAAATACGCTCTATTGTAGGGTGGGCATTGCTGTTTCTAGGATTAACGGGACTTTGACAAAAATCTACGTCAAAAGTAGTAGAGTGCTATTTGAAATGTAAAAGTACGTTGATTAAATGCACCAAAGTTCTGGCTGGTGGGCGCTGCCCACCCTACTACTATGGTGCGGCGCTTATTTGCCGAAGTGCGATTCGCAAGAGAGTGACAAAATAAGGATATCAATAATTAATTATCAATAATCGAATAGCAATGAATTAAGGCTGGTGGGCGCTGCCCACCCTACGAAATTAATGCTTGTGGCTCCCATTATCAATTAAGAAAGTCCCGTTATCAATTATCCATTATCAATTATCAATTATTAAACCTTTCTTTCGCCTCTTCATAAGCTTGTTGCATGGCAGCTTGAATCTTTTTCGGATCGGGTTTTCTGCCGCCCATGAGTTCGCCGAAGTAAACGCAAGCCCCTTCGCCTAATGCCCAAGTATATGCACCCGCCCAAGATGCCGCGATCGCGCTGCCCAAAACCGGGATAAACTTAACTAATTCCCGCCCGATCGCTTGCGCTAAAAATCCTCCCGCGATCGCGCTAACCGTTCCTCCTGCCTGCGAAGGACTCAACTTTTGCCCGTACAAATTCCCCAATAGCCCTACCATCGACACTTGCAGCGCCGTTAGCACGGGCATTGTCGCCAGCGGCAAAGGAAAGGCAGCCGCAGTTGCAGCCATCACCGAAAAGGCTAAAATATAGCGCCGCGCAACATCCCGATATAAGTTGCCGATTTGCTGTCCCGTTTCCCCGTCCAGCAGTTGGTGAATGGCACGCGCTTCAGCTTCCGGGAGGAGGTCTGCTAAGGTATCGCGAAAGCTCTCTAAGCCATAAAATACGGGATTGTAGGCATCTTCTTCTAAAGTAAAGTCTAGGAGTACGGCGCGATCGCATATTCCCTCAAAGCTCTGTTTTAGGGCGTTGAAGGCGCGGTCAATATCCTCGAATTCTGGCGGATAGGGCGGGTGATCCTCCGTTCCGGGCGGGTAGACTTCGTGGAGGCAAGTCACCGCTAATAAAACGGGAATTTGGGGATATTGCTGGTGTAGCGATCGCGCAATTTCCCGCAGCGTATCGGTGGCAAAATCGTTAATTTTAACCGTCAGAATCAAAATCCGGGCGCGATCCTGCTTTTGCTGCAACTCTGCGCCCAATTCCTCAATAATCGCCTCTGTATTGCGATTAATATCCCCCAAGCCCACCGTATCGGTAAAAATTAACAACGGTAAATCTTCCGAAGGATAGGCATAGCGTTCTGTATGCTGGGTGTGGGGGCGAAATCCTTGCCCGACAATCTCCTCAGAAACGCCCGTCAGCCCGCGCACGATCGAACTTTTGCCCGCTTGCGGTTTGCCAAGCAGAATCGCCTCCGTTGTGGGAAGTTGGGCGCGTAAAGTTTCTAAAATTTCTGCAACTTGTTGCTCGCTGACGCTAAACCACCCGACAACTGCTTGAGTAGCAGGTTCGACAGGAAGAACTCGAGTCAGGTTAGAGGTTGCCGAGCTAAGGCGGGATGTTGCCTCATTCCAAACTTTCCCGGCTCGCTCCGTCCAAGATTCCCGCAAGGAGCGAGGGGGATTTTCTGGGGAGGTAGCTTCAGGAGAACGTTCTTCAGAAGGAGGAAAATCGGACATGGGAGAAATTACGCGATCGCTAGCTATCACTTCCTAGTGTCCCTTATTCTCGGCTCGCCTGCCTACTACTCCAGGCAGAAAGCGATTTTCCGCTTTTGTTCGCCGTCGCCGCCAAATTTTGAACTTTCTGGCTCTGTCAACTTCTGAAAAGACCTCAGAATTTTAAACTTTGAATTCCTGGCAGGGGTATAATCTATCTCAATTGTTAAAAAACTGTATTGGGAAGGTCAATTAATCAATGGAAGCCGCCTTACTACTTGCGAAGTTACCAGAAGCTTATCAACTCTTCGATCCTTTAGTCGATGTTCTGCCGTTGATCCCGCTGTTCTTCTTGTTGCTGGCCTTTGTCTGGCAAGCCGCGATTGGATTTAGATAGACCAAGAACTGAAAGGAAAAAGCGCTTGTTGGGGCATCCTAAGAGGATGTCCCATTATTTTATGCGGGGAAGGTATTATTAGAATCAGGCGGCTAAAGCAATCCCTATCTCCAATTCATCTCCAAACCCCGCACTCTGTTGTCTCCCGCGATCGCCCCTGATACCAATTCTCATTGATTTTGCACGAATCCCTAAGAGGGCATAACGGTGTTATGCCCCTACGGCGACAAATTTAGTGCAAAAGTTGTAGGAAATGGTATGAATTCTCAACCACCTTGACGAGTTCGTAGTGTCTTGCATCTTCCGCTACCCCTATTCCCCCACTCCCGATAGCTCGATTGCGGTCAATACGATGGTGACAGGGAAAACTCTCGCCCATGTTGCCATTGAGTACCGCAGAACGACGATAACTGTGGCATCAGACGTTAGCTCTACCATTCCAGCAAGAGAAAGCTTTAACTCATCTCTTGCGTTTTGAAACCGCTCGCCATGATCGTTAAAGCCTTCAAACGTTATATCTCTCGCCAACTCGACCGAGTTTCCCTGCAAACGCTGCTGGTGGGGCCGTTTTTACTACAAATCTTTGGCGCGATCGGTTTAATTGGCTATTTATCGTATCAAAACTCTCAAGAGGCCGTACAAGATTTAATCGTACAGCTAGAGAAGGGAACAAACGCGCGCGTCGAACGGCATCTCAAAAGTTATTTAGCCTTCCCCGATCGAATCAATCGCATTAATTTCGAGGCGGTCGATCTGGGGTTATTGAATTTGCAAGATTTCAAGAAAACCTCCCAGTATTTTTGGAAGCAGATGGGGGTGTTTCCGGTCAGTTATATTTCTTACGGAACGACAAAGGGCGAATTCATTGGAGTCGAGCGACTGGATGACGGTTCGTTACGCATCAATGAAGTCTCGGAAAAAACGGCCCTGGGGCGCTTGTTTGTTTACGCAACGAGTGGTGAAGGACAAACGAGCAAACTACTGGAGGTCAAAGACTGGGAACCGCGATCGGAAGCGTGGTATACGGAAACGGTGAAGGCGGGCGTGCCGATCTGGAGTCCGATTTATCAGTGGGAGGATAAACCGGAGGTGCTATCGGTTTCGGCGAATTATCCGATTTTCGATCGCGCTGGCAAAAACCTGCTCGGTGTCCTCAGTATCGATTGTACGCTCTCGCAAATTAGCGATTTTTTGCGCAATATTCAAGTCAGTCCGGGAACCCGGATCGCCATTATCGAACGCAATGGTTTGCTGGTCGCCAATTCGACGAGTGAAAAAGTCTATCGAATGGTCGGAAAAACGGCTCAGCGCCTTAAAGCCGATGAAAGTGAAGACCCCCTAGTGCGCGAGACAATGAAGCAATTGCGCCAGAAAGTCGGCAATCTCAATGCTATCCAAAGCGCGCAGACGTTTAAGTTTGAACTCGATGGCGCTGCGCACTTTCTGCACGTCGTCCCTTACCAAGATGCCCTCGGTTTAAACTGGCTGATTGTTGTGACAATCCCGCAAGGGGATTTTATGAGTCGGATCTACGCCAATACGCGATCGACAGCAATTATTTGCTCGATCGCTTTAGTCCTGGCAACGATCTTCGGAATGCTGACTGCGCGGCGGATTTTGCGGCCGATTCAGCAACTCAACCAAGCGAGCAATGCGATCGCGTCGGGGTTGCTAGACCAACAAATTGCGATGCGCGGTTCTAAAGAATTGCGCGCTTTAGCGCGATCGTTTAACTGGATGGCAACACAATTGCGCGAATCGTTTGTAGCGCTCGATCTTGCTAATGAAGAACTCGAACAGCGCGTCGAACAGCGCACGCTTGACCTTCAACAGGAGATTCAAGAACGCCAGTTAATCGAGCAAAAATTACAAATTTCCGAAGCCGAAATTCGCGGTTTTTTTGAAGCGATGAGCGAAGTCGTCTTATTAGTTGACTTAGAACAGGCTAACATCCGCGTTGCTCCGACCAATCTGGCGCGCTTCTATCCGCCTAATGCCGATATTCTCAATCAAACCATCGATTTATTTTTTGGGGAAAAAACGGAAATCGTGCGCGATCGCATCTCTCAAGCCCTTCGCAGCCAACAAATCACCACCTACGAATATTGTTTCGCGCTTGAAGAAGATGCTTGGAGAGACTTACAACCCTCAACCTGCAACCCCTTAAAGACTCGCCAGACACAAAGAGTTTCTTTACACGCGCACGACGGGACGAAACTGCCGGTCGTTTGGTTTTCTGCGAGTATTTCGCCCATTTCCGATACTGAAGTGGCTTGGGTCGCGCGGGATATTACGGCGCGCAAACAAGCCGAAGAAGCCCTCGAGCGCAAAGCCCTACGGGATACGCTCCTCGGTCAAATTTCGCGGGCGCTCATGGAGAAGGATATTAAGGCTGCGATTCAGTTTGCCCTGCAACAAATCGGTCAACTCACTCACAGCGATCGCACCTATATCACTCACTACAATCCTGAATGCTCGGAATTTTTCAACAGTCACACCTGGAGCGACCCGAACATCCTAACTTGTCCGATTAACGGCGGAAAAATCAATGCCTTAACTCGCCCTTGGCTGTTTGAGTGCTATCAAGCCAGCCAGCCTATTTATATCAGCAGCATTGAAGATTTGCCGATTGATGCTATCCGAGAGCGCAAAGCAATGCAGGATCAAGATATTCAATCGATGTTGCACGTTCCGATGTTTTATTCCAACCGTATAGTTGGATTTATCGGTTTGGAAGCGGTTGAATCGCGGACGCTGTGGTCGGAAGAAGATATTCAAATGCTTGCCTTAGTCGGAGAGATTGTCGCCCTCGCCCAAGCGCGCCACGATGCAGAAGAAGCACTGCGGCTCGAGCGCGAACGCGCCGATCGCCTGCTCTTAAATATCTTACCCGCCCCGATCGCCGAACAACTCAAACAAAATCGAACTCCCATCGCGCAAGATTTTGAGGAAGTCACGATTTTGTTCGCCGATATCGTCGGATTTACCAATCTTGCTGCTTCTTTGCAACCGCTTGAATTAGTGACGCTTCTGGATGAAATCTTTTCAACTTTTGACGAACTCGCTGCTAGTTTGGGTCTAGAAAAGATTAAAACAATTGGCGATTCTTATATGGTTGCAGCGGGATTGCCCTTACCGCGCGAAGATCATAGCGACGCGATCGCGTCGATGGCGCTGGCAATGCAAGCGGCGATCTCTTTCGTTCAAACTACGCCCGCTTTCCAAGCTCTACAACACCCCTATAGACTGCAATTGCGAATTGGCATTAATACCGGGCGCGTCGTTGCCGGTGTCATCGGTACGACCAAGTTTATTTACGATTTGTGGGGCGATGCGGTGAATATCGCTTCTCGTATGGAGTCTTTAGGCGAACCCGGTAAAATTCAAGTCACTGAAGCCATTTACAATCAACTCAAAGATCGCTACCGCTTTGAAAAGCGCGGCACAATTCCCGTTAAAGGTAAGGGCGAAATGACGACTTATTGGCTGTTGGGAAGGGAGAAATAATGGATAATGAATGGTGAATAATGAATAATGAGTGGTGAATTACGAATTACGAATTACGAACTACGAATTACGAATTACGAATTACGAATTACGAATTACACCGGAACTTCAATCTCGCAACCGCCAGAGCGTAAAGATTGACTCAAGCAAGAAAGAATTTGCACTAATTCTGCCCCCAACCAGCCTGAAGAATCCTCCGTGGGCGCTTGAGTGCGAAGATCGTTGAGGAAGCGATCGCAAACGCGCTGCAAGGGTTCCGCCCGCTCAAAGGCGATAACTTCGCGCGCTAAATCTGTCGGTACAAATCGTTCGTCCCGCGCCTCAAACCTCCCGCGTTCGATAACTAAAGGGGTTTCGGCATTCAATTCGTCAAAAATCAGCGTTCCCTTACTCCCCACCACACACAAACGCCGTTGCTTGTCGGGATTCAGCCAGCACAGGTGCAGGTGTGCTTGGAAGCCGCTGGGATAGGTGAGAACCGCCCAAACTAAGTCTGAGAGTTCCTGTCCTCCTTCCGGTTGCAGCCAGACTCGTCCCGTCGCTCGTACCCGCGTCGGTTTTTCCCCCAACCAGCGATCGAAAATACAGATATCGTGAATGGCTAAATCCCAGAGGGCATCGACATCGTAGCGGACAGGGCCTAAGTTGGTGCGGCTGGCGTAACCGTAGCGCAACTCTCCGAGTTCTCCAGCGGCAACGATTTCTTCGCCGCGAGCGACAATGGGATTGAAGAGGTAGGTGCGATCGACGAATAGTTGCAATTGCTGGCGTTCTGCTAACTGGCTTAGCTCGACACACTGCCCCGGTTCTAGGGTGAGGGGTTTTTCAGAAAAAACGTGATAGCCTCGCTCGAGAGCATCGCGAATCAGTTCGTAGTGCGTCGAAGCGGGCGTAGCGACGACCACCGCATCGATTCCTTCGAGTTCGCGCGCTATTTCCCAGTCGGGAGTTAACAGGACGCGATCGCTTAAATTAAAGCGCGTTTTTGCCGTTGCGAGGCGTTCTGCGTGGCGATCGACAATGGCTACAAGATTGGCTTGGGGATGCTGAGAAAAAATGCGGATTAGGTGGCTTCCCCAACGCCCCGCACCAATAATTGCAATCTGAGTTGGCATGATGAATAACCGCTAATAATGGATAATTGACAATGGACAATTGACAACGAAATTTATAATTTATAACTCATAACTCATCATTCATAACTCATAACTTATAACGTCGGTAGCTTTGAAAATAAAGCTTCTATGGCTTTGAATCGAGAAGGAGAAAGTAAGTCTCTAACTTCAGATAAAGCTGAAGCAGTCGGTTGTTTATCTCCGTTAATCCCCGATTCTAAAACGTCTAAAAGCTCGGCTCGAATTCCTAATTCTAAAGCGATATTCGTTAAATAGTTTTCCTCGCGGCTATCGATTTTTCCATCTGCAATAGACATCTCGTAACCCAGCGCAACTAATAAAAACCGTTCTGATAGTGAAAGAGAATCTGTTAAGAGGAAAAAATACTTCGATTTTCGATGAATTTGATGCTCTTGAATGCCCCGCGTTATTTGTTGAGCTAACTGACGATAACTATGCTGGCTAGAGATGAATTTATGAATGGTTTGTTGCCAGCGTTGTTTTTCTGTTGTCGTTACGGTTCCATCGACAAACATTACACCAACGAGAATAGCGATTAAGGCCGAGAGAAAAATGAGTGGGGGAGTAACGTCTTGTGGTTCGAGCTTGTTTCCAGTAATCCGAGACAACAGTTCGAGAGTTTCCGAATCGACGGGGGCAGAGTCCATGAGGTTTATACCAATTAAAAATTAAAAATTAAAAATTAAGAAACCTAGATATATTAGGGGTTTCAGCCTCAAGATGTGTCGTCCGAACTCGGAGAATTGGGGCTAGGTACAGTTTCACTTAACAATTCAATTATGCGGAATCTTTTGCTCGTCAGTCATCGTTCAACGATGAAAGGGAATGAGGATGAGGGGAAAAAAGACTAAAATTCCCCAACTCCAAGTCCACCAAGGGAAAGCGGGGGGAGGTTCGGGAGGCTGGAGGAGGGCTTCGATGCGTTCTTGCAAGCGATCGCTGGGAAGCCTCCGAGCAAAGGCGGCGCAAAAGTGACTGTCAGGCAGGGATTTTAGATCGCTAACGACGGTAATTAAGGCTTCGGCAATTGCTAGAGCATCGACGCGACTAGCAGCCCAGCGATCGGCCCGCAATTCTCTTAAAGTTAGCAGTTCTTGCCAGAGTTCTTCGGTGTTGGGCAGCCACGAGGCAATACGGCGCAACCCACCCAACCAGAAAAACCAGAAGGTATCGCGGTAGTGGGCGTGGGCGCGTTCGTGGGCGAGGACAGCGGCAAGGTGCTGGGGCGAGAGCGTTTCGAGCAGTCCGGTACTGACGACGAGTTCGGGTTGCCAGAAGCCAATTTGAGCGCAGAAGAATTGCGAGGTGGGAAGGATGCGGACGGGTTGAGTGCGATCGCCGATCGCGCGTTGTTCGAGAGCGCGAACTTGTTGCAAGCAACACCATCCTTGCAGTGCCAGTTGTGCGCAGGATGCGATCGCCATTCCCAATCCGCCTCCGACAATACAGTTGCCGATCCAATCGGCTTGTATCCCGATCATTTCACCGCGAGGTCCCATACACAATACCGCGATCGCGGCAAAAAGGAGCAGCAGCGGCGGCAGCAGGAAGAAGAAGAGGGCGCGATACCAGCGTTCCGCCCAATTGCCCGAAGGGCGCTCCCAGAGTAGGCGCAGTTGCCATACGAGGCTGAGGAAGAGGACGATAACGAGCGAGTGCATTACGGAGTCTCCTCCCTAGCTTTACGAGCGGCTTGCAAGCGTTGCGCGATCGCTTGGATTTGTTCGACACTCGCCGCATCGAGACTGTCAGCAAAGGCGGCGACGACATCGGGGTTGCTGACTTCGAGGAAGCGGTTTAATTTATCGTGGGCGGTGATAATTTGTGCTTCGCGACGCGAGAGGGCTGCTTTCCAAATAAAGGCGCGTTTTTGTTTGTCGCAGAGCAACCAGCCTTTTTTGGTGAGGCGGTTGAGGACGGTGGTGACGGAGGTGTAGGCGAGTTCGCGATCGGGATCGGTAAGGATGCGATCGTGAATTTCTTTAACTGTGGCTGCGCCTAAATCCCAAACAATGTTAACGATTTCTGCTTCGAGCGGTCCGAGGGAAAGTTGTTTAGGACGGCGATCGGGTAAAGGACACATAGGGGTAATTGACAATGGATAATTGATAATTGATAACGAAAGAATAGCTGTAGCCAACTCTAGAGAATGGATAATTGAAAATTGATAATTGACAACGAAAGAATAGCTGTAGCTCCTAAAAAGAGGCTTCGCCTTAAGAAGGCAATGAATTTGTACGAACGTTGTCCATTATCCATTATCCATTGTCAATTATTCACCCAAGCCTTACCCGAGCGATCGCGCTGATACCCGAATCGTCGCCAAGAATCTTTAAGTTTGACAGCCCGTCGTTTGACTGGGAGTGGCTTCTCTTCAATAATGGGGGACGCTAAACATTTGCTGTTGAATTGAGAGAGAACGCATTTTTATGAAAAGAATTTTAGCTATCGTCCTCGTCGCGATCGCGCTATTCGCTGTCCCCTTCACCCGTCCGGCTTTCGCTGGCAATGCCGCTAAAGGCGCAACCGTTTTTAACGCCAACTGCGCTGCCTGCCACATGGGTGGAAAAAATTTGGTCAATGCAGCCAAAAGCCTGAGCAAAGCCGACTTGGAAAAATATGGCATGAACTCCGTCGAGGCGATTACCACCCAAGTCAAAAACGGTAAAGGTGCAATGCCTGCTTTCGGTGCAAAACTGACCGCCGAGCAGATTGATGATGTTGCAGCTTACGTTCTGGAGAAATCGGAAGGCGGTTGGAAGTAGCTTCATGGTTCGCTAACCATATCTAAGCATAAAAGTCAAGAGGGAAGAATGACTCTTCCTTCTTTTTTTTGCCCGAATTTCATCAAACCGGAAAGCGGCGCATTTGACTGGCAGCGATGCGCGCCTTGCGAAACAAAGTGTCGGAAATGCCGGGAATTTGCGGGATTTGCAGCAGAACGTCCACAGTACGGCGCAACATTCGTACCACGTCGCCATCGTCGAGGCTGGTTTTGTCGCAAAGCGCATTCCAATCGGGACTTTCTTCCTCGCCCAGCGCCCAGCGTTCGACTAAACCGATGGTTTCCTGCTCGAGCCAAACGGGGAAAGCAACATTGTTATGGTGTTGGACTTGATTGAGGCGATGGCGAATCTTTCGCAACTGCCCTAGAACTTGTACCACGGCTTCCGATGGGCGATAATCGCACCAAGTATCGTTGCGGGGCGTTTCGCTAATTAAGGACGCGATCGCGGCGGCGAGTTGAGCGGGTTCGAGTACCTCCATCTCCCCCGACATCAACGCTAATCCCAACCATAATTCATTTTCGCTGCGAATTGTCGCCGCCGCCTGTCCGAGAGAGGTAGGATTGTAGCCCTCGATCGCCCCAAACTCTCGCAAAACGCGAATTAACTGAAGAAACTCTTCCCAATAATAGGAACGGTGGGATTGATGGCGTTGATACTTGGCGCGGGTTTGGTTGAGTTCTTCTTGCAACTGTTGGCGCTGTCGGTGGCGTTTGAGGGCGCGATCGGGATCGCCCCACTGCTGCAAAGGATGACTCTCTAGCTGTTCTTGCAGGCGTTCGATGATTTGTTGCTGTTCGAGAACTTCCGGCGCGAGGGCGATAACCGCAGTCGTTTGCGGTAATTGTTCGGCGACGGGAGCGGAATTTGCATCGCCCTTGCGCGAGTGACCTTGTTTGAGCGTTAATTCTGCCGGGGGCAAGAGTTTTGCAACCGTTGCAGGCGGCAGGGAAGCCGAATCGATCGCGATCGCGTTATTGCTCGTCGCCACATACCAACGATTATTCGCCCCCAAACAAATCAAATAGGGAAATTGCCCATTTCCGGCTGCTTTCTCGTAAAGCAGAGCGGGCAGCGGTTCGGAAAGCCTTAAACCATGACCTTTCAGATAAAGAATCGCTCCCGGCGAAATTTCGTTAACAGAACTCGCCATTTCTCGCTTGCGCGTCACCTCTGCCTGCTGCTCGAGAATCTTCAACAAGCGGCGTTCTTCCTTAAGATGCTGGCTCTTTTTCTCGTAATCGGCAAACTGCTTCGGATTCATGGGAGCTAACTGTACGTCCAACTTGGCTAACTCCGTTGTCAGTAGCGCGATCGCTTGTTGCTCCGGCCCCAACCTCAATTTAATCTGATACTCTGCAAAACTGCGCTTGAGCAAATTTTGCACTTCCTCAAGGCTGTGTTTTTGCAATAAATTCAGCGCCATCCCGTAGGAAGGAGTAAACCAACTGCGGAGCGGTTCCGCCTCCGTCGTCGCCAGATATGCCGCCTCCTTCGCACCCTCAAACGGCGTTTCCACTGCGATCGCGTAGCCGACCGTATCCATCCCCCGCCGTCCGGCGCGTCCGGCAATTTGCAAGAATTCCGAGGGGGTAAGCAAGCGGTGTCCTTCGTCGCTGCGCTTGCTCAACGAGGAGATAACGGTTGCGCGCGCGGGCATATTAATTCCCGCCGCCAGCGTCGCCGTCGCAAAGACGACTTTAACCAATCCAGCTTCAAATAATTGTTCGACTAAACCTTTCCAAGCAGGCAGCAATCCGGCATGATGGGAGGCAATGCCTCGGATGAGGGGTTCGATTTGTCCGGGGCGCACGGCTTCGGGATTTTCCAAAGACCAGCGATCGCTAATTTCACGAATTTGCAAGGCTTCCGCATCGCTCGTCAGCGTTAGCCCGCCCAAACTCGCCACCGCCTGTTCGCATCCCCGACGACTGAAAATTACATAAATGGCGGGCAGCATTTCTTTTTGCTGCAATTGGCTCACAACCGACGCAATACTGGGACATTCATCTTGTCGGAGTCGTCGCCTTTTACCCGTTGATTTTGGCTTGCGTTTCAGCCGAGGATTGAGGCGATCTTGTTGGCTGTCGAGGAGGGGAAATAAGCCTTTAACCGTGCTGTAATAAAATTGCAGGGGGACGGGGCGAAAATCTGAATTAATGAGGACGCATTCCCCTTGCGGTAAGGATTTACCTCGCGCGATCGCGCGCACGTTATCGATCCAATCGGTAAACTCTTGGGGGTTGCCAATCGTCGCAGAAAGGGCGACAAGTTGGATGTGGGGCGGACAGTAGATAATCGATTCTTCCCAAACCGTGCCGCGTCCGCGATCGCTGAGATAATGGCATTCATCCAGAACCACCGCCCCGACATCCTCTACCGACGTTCCCACCTCGCCGATGGGCGTTTCGTAGAGCATATTGCGGAAAATCTCGGTTGTCATCACCACAATCGGCGCGCCGACATTCACCAAAATATCGCCCGTAATCAACCCAACTTGCTCTTCTCCAAAAATCTGTTGAAAATCTCGTAACTTTTGGTTGGAGAGGGCTTTGAGGGGGCTAGTATAGAAAACGCGACGACCCCGTGCTAGGGAACGATGGATGGCATATTCGCCGATTAATGTTTTTCCCGATCCCGTTGGCGCGCAGACAACAATCGATTTCTCGGCATCTAGGGCTGCGATCGCATCTCGTTGAAACTCGTCGAGTTGGAAGGGAAAGAGGTCTTCTGGATTCAGGGTTGAAGGGCTAGACGAAGCGTTCACAGCAAGCTTATAAAGTTCCGGTTGAAGGAGTTGGAGTGAGGAACCCGACTTTCTCTCTAACTCTAACAGTTTTTAGGTTATTCTTTAATTCTGTCGGCCTATAGGCGCACTAATCGGGCTATAATCTACGGCTCGTGCCAGACTGAGAGAAGGGACGCAATGCCCGTTCTGCATCGAGTCTGAGGTTGCTATCCGGGTTAGAAGAAGTCTTTTTAACTGTGAAGGGCGTGAATGCGTGAATTCCGGCAGCATTGGCAATTCTTATTCCCCGCCTTCAAGTTAGATAGCTTAGAATGCCAAAGTACATTCTTAGAATTAATCGAGCTTTACGCCGCACCGCTTCGCTTTTACCATAATTTAACACATCTCAAACAAGTTCTCGAAACTGTCGAGCGACTCAGTTTTTTAGAGCAACAAAATCTTACTCAATCGAAGCAGAAAACGCTGAAATTAGGCGCTTGGTTTCACGATGCGATCTACGATCCTCGACGCTCGGATAACGAGGAGAAAAGTGCAGATTATGCCGCCGAAAAACTAACGCGGCTGGCGATTTCCGAGGCTGAAATCGATCGCGTCCGGAACTCGATTTTATCAACGAAAACGCATCAAGCGGGCGATCTCGAAACTCAAATTCTGCTCGATGCTGACTTAGCCATTTTAGGCGCACCTCCTGCCCAGTACCTCCGTTATGCTCGCGCCATCCGCCAAGAGTATGCTTGGGTAAGCGATCGCGATTATACAGCGGGGAGAATTCGGGTCTTATCCAATTTTTTAGCGCGATCGCGGATTTACCAAACTCCACATTTCTTTGTAGAATTAGAACCACGAGCCAGGGGCAATATCGAAGTAGAAATCGCTCGACTCCGAGCGGAGTAAGTTTTATTTTTAATCTCCCGAATACCGCCCTGTCTAGTTTATGGAAATTCTCCTCGAACAACCGCAAGATTTCAACGAAATTCGCAAGGTCAATATCGCCGCCTTTGGGCGAGAAAATGAAGCCGATTTAGTCGAGCGCTTGCGAACAACGACCTCAACGCTCTCCTTTGTCGCAGTAGAAAGCAATTGCATCGTCGGTCATATTTTCTACAGTCCCGTAGAAATCGAAGGAGAATGTGCGCCAGACTGCCTCATGTTAGGGCTAGCGCCGATGGCAGTGCTGCCCGAATATCAACGCCAAGGAATTGGCACAATGTTACTGCGAAAAAGCTTAGAAGAAATCGCGAGATCGCCCTATCGAGGCATTGTAGTCTTAGGCTACCCAGAATACTATCCTCGCTTCGGCTTTGTCACCGCGCGCGAGAAAGGCTTGCAATGCGAATACGACGTGCCGGATGAAGTTTTTATGGTCTTAGAACTGGAAAACGGAGCATTAGAAGGGTGTCGGGGGACGGTAAAATATCACCCCGAATTTTCCAGCGTTTCTTAAATTGGGTTTCCCAATCAGAGCGATACCGTAGGCGTGGAGCGATCGCAGCATTCACAATATCAGTAGCGTATGCGCGGATCGATCGCAGCATTCACAATATCAATAACAATACTCGCCAAAACGACGATCGCTCCAAAAAACACCATCACCCCCTGCACCGTCGGATAATCCCGCTGGGAAATTGCCTCGTACAAACGGTTTCCCAATCCCGGCCAAGAAAATGTTACCTCCGTCAGTACCGCGCCTCCTAAGAGCGTGGCGAACGTCAGCCCCAGCACCGTAATCACGGGGATGAGCGCATTTTTCAGAGCGTGAGAGAGCAAAATTTTCCGCTCGGGAATTCCTCTGGCTCGGGCTGCTTCTACATAGTCCGATTGCAGCGTTTGCCGCAGATTGACGCGCACCATTCGCTCGAAAATACCGCTCAACAAAATCCCCAGCGATAAAGAAGGGAGCGCCAGATAGTAAAGCGCGGTGAACAACTTCCCGATATTCCCTTCCAGCAAACTGTCAATCGCGTACAATCCCGTCATACCATTCGGCGGTTCGATACCGATGGGAAAGCGCGTTCCCAAGGGAAACCAACCGAGTTGTACTGAAAAAATCAATTGAAAGATCATCCCCATCCAAAAAAGCGGGATCGCATACGTGACAATCCCGAATAGTCGCCCCCCAACATCAAAAATTGTGTTGGGGCGAGAAGCTGAAAGAATACCGAACCCCGCACCCACCAGCACTGCTATCCCCAAGCCAAAGAAACTCAGTTCTGCTGTTGCGGGAAAATGCTGCTGAATAATCTCCCAGACTGGCAGTCCGCGACTGGTTAAGGAAGTGCCGAGATCGAGGCGTAAAATTTCCCCCAAATAGTGAATGTATTGCAGCCAAAGGGGATCGGATAATCCCAGTTGCTCGCGTAAAGCTTGTTTTGCGGATTCGGGGGCGCGGTTGCCCAAAATCGCATCGGCGGGATCGCCGGGAGTTGCGCGCAGCAACAGAAAAACCAGCGTGACGATAGTCCAGATGGTTAGAGGAGCTAGCAAGAGCCGCGTGAAAATGTAATATTGCAGGGCTTTAGCGCGAGACATGGGCGATTGGTAAGAGTTGTGAGACAGGTTTTCGGTGTATTCTATACTTAATCCTTAGCTTGCGATCGCTCTTTCATTAACAAAACTTTTTAAAGCGGAAAGTAACAGCTACGGCCTTGGCAATTTCTACGGATTACCATTTTGAGAATTTAGTAGGCAAATTCATGACATCAAAGAAAGTTTTAATTGTAGATGATGAACCTAATATTTTGATTTTAATGGAACAAGCTTTAGAAAAATTAGAGGAAGAGGGTGACATACAATTAACGGGACTTTAGCGTGTACAGGGAGAAAAAAAGGCTGTAAGATAAGCAGAGATTGCTAAATAGGTCAGTTCCTCTCTGGTGGGTTGAGATGAAAGAAAC
>NZ_JACJSM010000038.1 GCF_014698145.1 Oscillatoria sp. FACHB-1406
GGGGGGGCGGCGACAAAGGCGATCAGGTAGCAGATGGTTGCGCTCAGAAGCGTCGGGATCATCAGTACGCCGAACCAACCGACATAAATGCGGTTGTTGGTACTGGTAATCCACTGACAGAATCTTTCCCAAGCGCCCGCGCTCTCGCGAGTTGAAAGGGTGGTTGTCATGGATATAGATGATTACGTAATTAGTGAATGAATCAGATGTACGAGAACTAAATTTTAGTTTTCGTAGTTTATAGATTAACCGATTTGTTATCTTTTGTAAAGGTCTGACTCTAATTTTTTCAGAACAGAGGCTCAGTTGAAGAGATCGATTACTTACAGTCCTGCCTATACCTTGGTTCCGACGTATGAGTGTTTTAACCGATGCGCTTACTGCAACTTTCGTCAGGAACCCGGTGCAAGTCCGTGGTTGAGCTTGGAGACAGCAGCGGGGGTGTTGCGATCGCTGCAACTTCTACCCCCCGCCCGCCGGATCTCAGAAATTCTCTTACTCAGCGGCGAAGTCCATCCTGAAAGTCCGCGCCGTTCGGCTTGGTTCGAGCGAATTTACGATCTTTGCGAACTCGCTATCGCCTACGGTTTTCTGCCGCATACTAATGCAGGGATCCTGAGCTATGCGGAAATGACCAAGCTAAAGTCGGTTAATGCTTCGATGGGCTTAATGCTGGAGCAACTCGCGCCGAAGTTAGGCGATACGGTGCATCGGCACGCACCGAGCAAAGATCCGGCCTTGCGCTGGCAGCAACTCGAATGGGCGGGAACGTTACAAATTCCCTTTACGACAGGATTGTTACTCGGAATTGGGGAAACCCAGGCCGATTGGCGAGAAACTTTAAGTGCGATCGCTAGCTTGCATCAACGCTGGCATCATATTCAAGAAGTTATTCTCCAGCCTTATCGTCCCGGTTTCCAGCAAAGTGAGAGCGTAGAATCCTTTCCCAGCCGACAGCTAGTCAAAGCAGTGGAACTCGCCAGAAATATCCTTCCCGACGCGATCGCCTTACAAATCCCGCCCAATTTAGTCGATAGTCCTCAAATCTTACTCGATTGCTTGAGTGCGGGGGCGACCGATCTCGGCGGGATTTGCCCCAAGGATGAGGTAAACCCCGATTACGTCCATCCAGCCCTCGCCTCTATTGCTGCGCTCCTCGAGCCTGCGGGCTGGGAACTCGTACCGCGTTTGCCCGTGCAGCCGAATTATTACGCTTGGCTCTCGCCGCAGCTAGCTAGCGTTGCCGAACAATATAGTAATGTTAAAGCTAGCCAGCGTTGAGGCGATTGCGAATTCTTTGGAGATGCTCTTGAGAATCGACGGGCGATCGCGGTTTGGGCAACTCAGTATTCGGCCAGTGCATTAAATCGCTGCAAGGACAAAGGGGAGACGCAACTTTTCCGGTCTTCAGCGCGATCGGCATCTCGCAACGCGCGCAGGGAATAATTTCCCAAGCTGGCGTTAAGAGGTCTTTAACGCTGCAATCAGTGCCTTCAAGATAGAAATCGTTTTTCTTGGAACTCAAGATTGCGTGCCAGCAACTCTCGAATTCCGGCGAGTAGTTGCCCTCGCGAAAGATTGGCTGAGGAAACAAAGGTGTTTGTTGCTGCTCGCTCACGACCTTCTTACCGAGTTGAAACCAACAAGCCAAATATCGCTTAACTTCTGCCTCTAATGCCCCACTCATATCCACATCATAATATCGAGCTTCTTATCTTATTTTAACGCTTCCCACTCTAGCTCAATTCTTAAATCAATCTTCAATCTGAGGCTCGATGAGGGAGGACGCACCCTAACTGAGTGAGGTCGAGAACGCAACCCCCCGTCACGAGATAAACGGTGGTTGAAAGCGCGCCGATTTGGCGAGTCAAGCGGCCGAGGCGATCGCGAAATACCCGCCCGAGCGGGTAAGCTGGGACTACGCCCCAACCCGTTTCCTCCGCCACCCAAATCGTTTCTGCTGCTGTGGTTCGCACGCCGGTTAACAATGCTTCCACTCGCCTCTCCCAAGTTTGTTCGTCCTCTGAAAGACAGTTAGCAACCCAAGTTCCTAAAGAGTCTACCAGCAGACAGTGAGAGGAAAGCGCCCGCTCGATCGCCGCCGCCAGTTCGACGGGAACCACTTCCGTTTCCCAACTTGCCGGACGGCGTTGGGCGTGCTTTTCAATTTTGGTAAGCCATTCGACATCTTCCGTATCGACTTGTGCGGTGGCGATATAGCAGACGGGCTTACCCGTTTTTGCGGCTAAATGCTCGGCCCACTCGCTTTTTCCCGAACTTGCAGGCCCCGTGACGAGGATAGTACGATTTTTAATGGGAGAAGGATTCATCAGAATTTAAAATTTAATGGGAATCATGAAACTTAGGGGCTATAAAGTGCGAAGAACCAGGCTGACCGAGCTTAAAATTGCGCGATCGCGTGACTCCACGCAGAAGCAATGTTAGATTAGCAAAAGCATCGCAAAACCCATCATTATGAACCCCGAACTCACCGGATTGAGACGCATTGAAAGTACCCTCGAAACGCTCGAAGTGGAGGGTATTTCAAGACCAAACAACGAGTCTAACCCTTGCGAGTCGAGTTTTCCCTCCTTTTCTATTCAAGTCAATCCTCCCGCCCCTCTACCGGAAAAAATCCGAGCGCTGGATTTACCCAAGCTTCCGCTGGCGATCGGTTCCGACCGCTATACAGTCGATCCGGCTTTCGCTTTAGATATTTTGCAAGATATCGGGGCGACGATCGCGCGCTGGCAAGCCGAACTCGCTCGAGCGATCGACGAGATTCAATTGTTGTATGAAGAAGGTCCTTTAGTCGATGGCTGGCTGGAATCTCATACCGACTGCGAAACGCCTAATTTTTCCGCTCCGAGTCAAACCCAAGGCGAAAGCCGAAGGAATTATGTCGAAAGCTTAGACGATCGGGGAGTCAGCTATCAAACGCCCCGTCCCGGCTATCGATTGTGCGGCATTGATGAAAGCGGCCGCTTTTGGTCGCAAGATTGTCCGAAGGAAGATGTTGCTGAGGTTAGTTTGGCGATCGGACGTTACCAAAAACTACAGCAACTTCTAACTCGCAAACAAAATTTAGAAACTCGTTTGGAAGGAATTACCGAAACGCTGATTCTGATGCGCAGTAGCATGGATTACGTTTAAATTTGCGAACAATGCCAGAGCAGTTGGGCAGATTAATAGAGTACAGGCTAATAACTCAATACGACTATTAGTAACTTTCTAAGTTTCTAAGCCCTTTAATTCTCTTGACTTGACAAAATGACTGAAATGAGCATCCAATCTCCCCCCGAAAAGCTCCCTGTCTCTGTCCTCATCCCAGCAAAAAATGAAGAATTAAACTTGCCTGCTTGCTTGCAAAGCGTGGCTCGGGCGGCGGAGGTCTTTGTTGTCGATTCTAACAGTAGCGATCGCAGTGCAGAAATCTCCCTCGAGTACGGCGCGCGCGTCGTCCAATTTGATTTTGAAGCTGAAAAAGAGCGTTACGACGCAGCAATGACCGCCTACAACGAAAAAATCGCTCATCTTCAGCAAATCGGCTGCGAAATCCCTGCGGATATTGAAGTGCCGCACTTGCGTAAAAAGAAGAATTGGTCGCTCGATACTCTCCCTTTTAGCTACAAATGGGTTCTAATCGTCGATTGCGACGAGCGAATTACCCCCGACTTATGGAGCGACATCGAAGCGGTTCTCCAGCAACCCAACAGCGAAGGTTACTACATCGCTCGTCGCGTCTATTTTCTCGGCCGCTGGCTGCGCTATGGGGGCAAGTACCCCGACTTAAACCTACGATTATTCAAGCATCAACGCGGTCGCTACGAAGATCTCGGCTTGGGGTATATCCCCAACACCGGCGATAACGAAGTCCACGAGCACGTCGTCCTGCGCGATGAAGTCGGCAATAAATTAAGCCCTGCCGTTCTCGCCCATCCAATGGATCATATCGATTTCCGCAATATTCATCAGTGGCTCGATCGCCACAATCGCTATTCCAACTGGGAAGCAGCCTTCTATAATAAGTTGCTCAACGGCGAACTGAACGACGACATTAAACCGAGTTTATTAATTAAAGGTCCGCAGCGGACTCGTTTTTTGCGAATCGTTTGGGCGAGATTGCCGTTTAAACCGCTACTGCGATTTATTTTGGTCTATATCCTGCGTCTTGGTTTTCTCGACGGTCGAGCCGGTTATATTTACGCTCGTCTGATCGCTCAGTACGAATATCACATTGGGGTTAAGCTTTACGAATTGCGTCACTTTAGCGGCAGCATCAATGGTACGATTCAGTCTCCGGCTGAAAAGCCTTTAGTATCTATTCGCAAGGCAGCAAATCGATGACTCATCCAGAATCTTCTCCACGCTGCGATGACGAGCCTTGGATCGATTTGCGGCTTTACGACCAATCTCATTTCGATCGCGGACGTTCGGGCGCGTTCATTTTGTTATGGTGGTTGGTTCAAGCGGTGGTCTTCCCCCTAACGCTTCACAACACCCACGGGATTCGCTGCGCGTTGCTGCGCCGATTTGGGGCAAAAATTGGCACCGGAGTGGTCATTCGCCCGACTGCCCGTTTTACCTACCCTTGGAAGGTAGAAATTGGCGATTACAGTTGGATTGGGGATGATGTCGTTCTCTACAGTCTCGATCGCATCGCCATCGGCAGTCATTGCGTCATTTCTCAAGAATGTTACCTCTGCACCGGCTCCCATGACTTTGAAAGCCGAAGCTTTCCCTTAAAAACAGCACCGATTGCCGTAGGGAATGGCGCTTGGGTGGCATCAGATTGTTTTATCGCTCCGGGTGTGACGATTGGAGCTAATAGCGTCATCGGCGCGCGCAGTACGGTACTCAAAGATATCCCCCCGGAGCAAGTTGCCTGGGGAAATCCCTGTCGCCCGCACCGCGATCGCCAAATGAAAGCTTAAATTGATGCAGTTTGGTTAACTAATCCCAAGATGTTCTGCATAGCCTGAAAGCTTCATACAGAGTTAACCTCAGCTATTCTTCTAGCGTTGCTAGTTTGAGAATCTGATAGGTGACGTTCATGCTTTCCTCATAAAGCATTTCTCGCCCCCACCGCCGCAATTGTTGCGCGAGCAAATCCTCGGTTTTTTGGTCGAGAAGGGAAGTAACCTGTTGAATGCGATAGGACTGCGCGCCACCGCCTGCTTCCATTCGCATACAGCCGGTAGTTTCCGAACACAGAACGGTTCCCGCATCGGCTTTGGGGTTCGTGGAAGCGAGTTTTAAGCTAATCGTATCGCCGGGAATGTCGCCCCAGTCGGCTGTCGGAATACCTGCAAGTTCGGCTTCGACGGTTTGATTTTCTTGCCCGATGAATTGGATGCGGCGGATGTCGTAGTCGCCGCCTTCGTGAGTGTAGGAAACGGGCTGCCATTGCAAGCGGCTTGCCAACCAACCGAGGTACATGAGGGCTTGGGCGGGGTTGCCTTGTTCGTAATCGATCGTTACGCGATCGACTGCCCAAATTCCGGCGCGCCGTTCGGGGGGATCGTAAGCTTCGGCAGCGAGTTCTTGCCAAGCACTAATGCGCCGCCAGTTGAGATCGGCGACGGCCTTACCCTGACTCAACAGTTCGCCGAGAACTTGCAAATCGCGTTCGGTATCGTTGAAGGTGCTGGAGTCTACGATCAAACTGTCGCAACTTTGAGTGAGGCGCTGAAAAAGGGGATAGTCGGGGGCGGGCGTTGCTTTCCACCAAATAAATTTGGGGAGATCTGGGATTAGAAGAGCGGAGATCACGCCGCCGATGCGTTCTAGCGCTTCTGCCGTGCCTTTGAGGGTGATGTATTCGCAGCAGACGAGGTTGGAACTGCTGCGCTTGTTAATCGGGCAGTAGGCAGAGACTTGAGCGCTGACTCCTTCGTCTTCGCCGACGGTAGGGCAGAGGGTAACGATACGACAGGGATTCGCGGACGCGATCGCATCGGCAACCGTTGCGCCGCTACCATCGGGCGCAAACTGCATAGCATTTCTTTCTTTAGTCGCAGCAAATTCCG
Source organism: Oscillatoria sp. FACHB-1406 (assembly GCF_014698145.1). NCBI lineage: Bacteria > Bacillati > Cyanobacteriota > Cyanophyceae > Oscillatoriales > Oscillatoriaceae > Oscillatoria > Oscillatoria sp. FACHB-1406. Next base: position 6,030 of record NZ_JACJSM010000038.1, read on the forward strand.
ATTGTAACTTTTCGAGGAGTTGAGAGGTTGCTTTGCCGGTTTCTTCAAAACCGTAGGCTTTTTGGGCGGCTTTAATGGCTGCTGTGGTTCGAGGTCCGGCGATCGCATCGACGGGTCCCGTGTAGAAGCCTAAAGCGGCTAATAGCTGCTGCGTGCCATCGGGTTCGTAGATTAAAAAGCTGAAGGTTGTCGCCCGCGATGCGATCGCACCATCATCGCCGCCTTGACTGTACATCAGCCAAATTTCGCGCAATTCGCGATCGATATCGTCAATCGAAACATCTTTCGGGGCTTGTAGAGAAACGAGGGGAGTCGCAGGCATAATGAGTGATGAATGATGAATGGTGAGTGATGAATGATGAATGGTAAATTGCGGTAACGATTGATTACCAATTTACGATCGCCATTCACAATTAACTGTTAACTGATAACGAGTAACTGTAATTTAGAGTCTTCTCCAGCGTCGGCCGTCGCGTTCGAGCAAAAATTCTGCTTCCGAAGGTTCCCAGGTTCCCGCTTCGTACTGCGGAACCGTCTCCGGATCGGCGGGCAATTCCCAAGCATTTAAGGCAGGAGTCACGACGCGCCAAGCTTCTTCCACTTCGTCGGCGCGAGTGAACAGGGTTTGATCCCCTAGCATCGCATCGAGTAGGAGTCGGTTATAAGCATCGGCGGTTGCCACCCCAAAAGACGAACCGTAGCTAAAATCCATATCCACCGTGCGGGTGCGCAAATCCGGTCCCGGCGTTTTGGCCTCGAAGCGCAAAGCAATGCCTTCGTTGGGTTGAATGCGCATAGCCAGGATGTTGGGGTTCGTTTGCTGGGCAACGGATTTAAACAGCAATAGGGGAACGTCTTTAAATTGAATCGTGATTTCGCTGACTTTTTTGGGCAGGCGTTTGCCGGTGCGCAGGTAGAAGGGAACGCCATTCCAACGCCAGTTATCAACCATCAGCTTCATGGCGACGAAGGTGGGGGTTGTGGAGTTGGGGTTGACTCCGGGTTCTTCGCGATAGCCGGGAACGGGTTTGCCTTTCATCCAACCGGCTTTGTACTGCCCGCGAATGGCGCATTCGTCGAGGTTGTGGACGTTAGCCAGGTGAGTGGCTTGCAACACCTTCATCTTTTCGTTGCGAATGCTATCTGCCTCGAGAGAGTTGGGGCATTCCATCGCCGCGATCGCAAATAACTGCAAAAGGTGGTTTTGCACCATATCTCGCAGCGCGCCGGAAGTATCGTAATAGCCCGCTCGTTCCTCTACGCCAACGGTTTCTGCAACCGTAATTTGCACGTGGTCGATAAATTGCCGATTCCAAATCGGTTCAAAAATCGCATTGGCAAAGCGAAACACGAGAATATTTTGTACGGTTTCTTTGCCAAGGTAGTGGTCGATGCGATAAACTTGTTGCTCTTTGCAAACGTTTTGCACGACGCGATTGAGGGATTTTGCCGTTCCTAAGTCTTTACCAAACGGCTTTTCGATCACGACGCGAGTTTTTGTCGAATCGCTAATCATTCCTGCTGCCCCCAGTTGTCGCAAAGCCGGTTTAAAGAAATTCGGCGAAACGGAAAGATAAAAAACGCGATTGCCCCGCGTTCCCCGTTTTTCATCGAGTTCGGAGAGCAGATTGTTTAATTTTTGGTAGCTTTCCGCATTGTCCATATCGCCGGAGCAATAGTACAACCCTTCAGCAAAGTCTTGCCATTGCGCTTCCGAACCGATCCCGGTGGAAAAATCTTCGATGCCTTCTCGCATTTGTTCGCGGAAGTAATCGTGACTCCAATCGCGCCGCGCCACGCCAACAATTGTGGTTTGTGGGGGCAATCGTCGTTCTTGTTTGAGTTGATAAATTGCCGGAACGAGTTTGCGTTGGGTGAGGTCGCCCGATGCGCCGAAAATAACTAAAATAACCGGTTCGGGGGTTCTTTCTTGTTGCAGTCCGATGCGTAAGGGATTATCGAGTAAAACAGTCATTTTAGTTATCAATAATCAGTAAACAGTAATGAGTGACAATTGCCTAAATTTGAGAGAGCCATCGTTGGCACTCAATCGCTGCCGGATGTTAAGGGGTTTGGGCTGCTGCTTCGCGCGCTCGGTCTTGAATAAACGATTCAACCAGTTCGACATTTTCCGCCGAACCGATAATCAAAGGCGTTCGTTCGTGCAATTTCGTCGGCACGCAATCTAAAAGATTTTGCGTTCCCGTACTTGCTTTGCCGCCCGCTTGTTCGATTAGGAATCCTAAAGGTGCAGTTTCATACAGCAGTCGCAATTTTCCTTCCGGTTTCTTGACGGTTCCGGGATAGATAAATACGCCTCCTTGGAGCAGAATGCGGTGAATATCGCCGACAAGCGCGCCGCTATAACGAGCGGTGTAACCTTCGTGGCGGTGGACGTAGCGAACGTAGTCTCGGATTGAGTCTTCCCACTGCCAAAAGTTGCCTTCATTAACGCTATAAACCGGGCCGCTAGTAGGAACTTTGATATTTTCTTGAACGAGGATAAATTCACCCAAACTCGGATCGAGGATAAAGGAGTGTACGCCTTGACCGAGGGAGTAAACTAAAATCGTTGACGGGCCGTACAAGATATAACCGGCGGCGATTTGCTTGCGACCATTTTGCAATAAATCCCGGGCCTCGCGATCGAGATCGTCTCCTTCCTGCTGGCGAATCGAAAAGATCGAGCCAACGTTAAGGTTAATATCGACGTTTGAGGAACCGTCGATCGGGTCGTAGAGGAGTGTATAACGTCCGATCGGGCAGTTTTCCGGGATATAGTAGGGTTTTTCCATCTCCTCGGAAGCGAGGCGACAGACTAAACCGCTTTGCTTGAAGACGGAAATAAAGACCTCATTGGCGTAAACATCCATCTTTTTGACCGACTCGCCTTGAACGTTGACTTCGCCGGTAAAGCCCAAGGCATTTTCCATCAAACCCGCTCGACTCAATCGCCGCGCGATCAATTTTCCCGCTAGGGCAAGGCGATTCATAATCGCGCTAATATCTTGCGCTTGGGGGGAAAAGCTTTGAAGTTGTTGGAGAACGTGGCGCGATAAAGTCGTACAATCTCGGTCTAGAGCGTATTCATATTCGTGGGTTTCAAACTCCGTCGCTGATGCCATAAGTCCCCTCCGAAACGAATCTTAAAGTTGCGCCATTGCGTGCCTCTTCTGTAACCATATTACGAAGGGTTTGCTCGGAAGCCCGCGAACTTTAGACCAACTTCAGATTGTGGGTGAGGGGGGAAGTTTTTAACCCACTCTAGCGGGGTGCGATGGGTCGATCGATGTTAGGGGCGGGAGTTCTGTCGGAGAAGGCAGTCGAAAGGGCTGCACCGAAACCGCCGAGGAGTATTAAAGACGCGATCGCTGCCCAGCTTACAATTTTCTGAAAGGATAAGGGGTGAAGCTTGGGGCGGGTCTGTCGTTCCAAACAGCCACCGGATTCCTCGTAAGCTACTGTCAGTTCAATATAGGCTAGCGGTTCCATAGCAATCCCCTTAAGAAGCGAAAGTGTAACCGATGGTTATTAAACTATTTTAAAGGTTAGTTAAAGATTTTGCCTCCCTTCAAGTCCCATTTTGACAGCCTGCTCTTGTTGAGCGGCAAGGCTTTAGAACCGAAAAGTTTGAGAATACTTTTTTGTTAAGGGAACCCCCACGATGCGATCGCGCCCTCCCCTCAATCCCGAAGACCGGCAAATCATTGAAGAATGGCAGGCTAAAATTGCCATTGCCAACCGCAACAACATTTTTTGTCATTGCAAAACCTGCAATGCAGAATGGGTCGATTCCTCCTTAGAGGCGGATTGCCAAGCTTGCGGCAGCGATCGAGTCGAGCGCATTTCTTGCTGGCAGTTTCCCGATGATTAACCGCGCGCGTTGCTATTACTGCCGTGGTTTGCAGTAAGCGCGAGCGCGCGGCATAATGTAACAATTAGTAACTAACCGCGCGATCGACGCGCTACCAACAGTTCGGTGAGAGGATTGATATGGGAATTCATTTGCAACAAGCTTTAGAAGTCGGTAAATACGTCGTCGCGCAGCGTCTCAAAGGACGAAAACAATTTCCTCTCGTCTTAATGCTCGAGCCGCTTTTTCGCTGCAACCTAGCCTGTCCCGGTTGCGGGAAAATTCAGCATCCGGTCGAGATCCTCAAGCGCAACCTCTCGCCGGAAGAATGCTTTACGGCGGTGGAAGAATGCGGCGCGCCCGTCGTTTCGATTCCCGGAGGCGAACCGTTGCTTCACCCACAAATTGATGAAATTGTCAAGGGGTTAGTCGAACGCCGTAAATTTGTTTATTTATGCAGCAACGGGCTGCTGCTCGAAAAAAGTCTCGATAAATTCAAACCCTCGCCCTATCTCACCTTCAGCATTCATCTCGACGGTTTAAAAGAGCATCACGATCGCTGTGTCGATCGCAACGGCGTATTTGACATCGCAGTCAAAGCCATCCGCGCCGCCAAAGCCAAAGGATTCCGCGTCACCACCAATACTACTGTGTTCGAGGGAACTTCCCCCGCCGAAATGCAGGAATTTTTTGATTTTGTCGATACCCTCGGCGTTGATGGCATGATGATTTCGCCGGGATACAGCTATGAATGGGCCCCCGACCAAGAGCATTTTCTCAAACGCCAACGAACTAAAGCACTATTCCGCGAAATTCTTGCGCCTTATAAAACGGGTAAAAAGTCCTGGAACTTCAATCACAGTCCCCTCTTTTTGGACTTTTTAATCGGTGAAAAAGACTATGAATGTACGCCGTGGGGCAGTCCGAGTTATAGCGTTTTAGGCTGGCAAAAACCCTGTTATTTACTCAATGAAGGGCATTACGCGACCTTTAAAGAATTGCTCGAACAAACGAACTGGAGCAACTACGGACAAAAAAGCGGCAACCCGAACTGTGCGGACTGCATGGTTCACTGCGGCTACGAACCAACAGCAGCAATGGATGCGATGGAACCCGTCAATATCGGGCGATCGGTCGGTGCATTATTTGGGATGAGTCGTTAAACGCGAGGCGTGAAGGCTATAAAGTTCTGCTCGGATAAGTTTGAGTTTCGGGATAAGAGATAGTGTTATATAGTGCTACTCGCCTCGACGTTATAGCCTTCAATGCCTTCTTTCTACAACTCTTTATGAATAAAAAGTGCTTTTGCTGGATTGAAAGCTGGGAAAAATCGAAACTAATATTTGCAGATACCCCCGATGCTTGCCATTTAATTAAAAAGAATTCAATCGATAACCTCAATGAAGCCTCGAGAAAGAAGGGTGTACACTCGGTTCACCAGGAGTTTGTCTGCTTCGGTTAGAGAGCCAGAAGAAAGCAATCCAAGCAATATTTCTTGGTCTTGCTGCGCAATGCGATGCGAAGATAAGATGCGCTCGATAACCTCTTGAAGAGTTGTCTGTGGGTTGGGCATGGAAGTAACCATGATGGTGCAGGAAGGTTAAGGTATATCAATGAACGGTAACGAATCAAACTCTACGAGTTATAGACTCTCTCCATAGAGTAGCGACTAAAATCACAAAAAGGCATCGATCTCGGCACGCAATTTTAGAGATATTTGTCTTTACCATTTGTGACTGAAGTCACGCTGACGTTGAAACCCGTTCTGTCCTGCCTCTAGGGATAAGAATGGACATTTTCAGGCCTGAAAATGAAAGTAACTGTCACTAAAAATTTGACAGATAGCTTAAGACGTTGCAAACTGAGCTTTTCTCGATCCCGTATTGCTCCTTTGTATCCTCAAACACGAAAACGATTTGCTCAACATTGGCTCCGTAGCGAAACAGCGCTCGATCGCATCGTTAAAGCTGCTGCGCTAGAAGCCGGAGATCGCGTCCTCGAAATCGGTCCGGGGACGGGGATTCTCACCCAGCGCCTCCTTCCTGCCGCTCGTTCTGTGGTTGCGGTAGAAATCGATCGCGACTTGTGCAAGCGCCTCGTTCAACGCTTCGGGAAACTCGACAATTTTCTCCTTTTGCAAGGCGATATTTTATCCCTCGATTTGACCGCGCAAGAACAAACCTTCTCCGACTTTTTCCCCATTAATAAAGTCGTTGCCAACATTCCCTATAACATTACCGGGCCAATCCTCAAACTGTTGCTCGGTGCGATCGCCGCGCCCAAAATTCCAGCTTACAGCGCGATCGTCCTGCTCGTTCAAAAAGAAGTCGGCGAACGACTCACCGCCCAGCCCAACTCCAAAGCCTTCGGCGCGCTTTCCGTCCGTACCCAGTACCTCGCCGAGTGCGAAACCGTCTGCGACGTTCCCGCCAAAGCCTTTGTCCCGCCGCCGAAAGTCGATTCTGCCGTCGTGCGGCTGCGCCCGCGTCCCTTTCCTGTCGTCGCTGCTAACCCCCGTTACCTCGAAACGCTGGTTAAGCTCGGTTTCAGCAGTCGCCGCAAAATGTTACGAAATAATTTAAAAGGTCAGGTAGACAGCGATCGCTTGACCCCATTGCTGGAACAATTAGAAATCGATCCCAACGCCCGCGCCGAAGACTTGAGCGTCGAGCAGTGGGTCTTCCTTAGCAATCACCTCTCCCCAGTATGAGTATCGGATTTTTTGCAGCCCTCGCCTACGGGATTCTCGCTTTAGTCGGCGGAATTCTTGCTTACAGTCGCGTTAAAAGCTTTCCCTCGTTAATTTCCGGCAGTATCAGCGGCCTACTGCTGATTGCTGCCGCGATCGCGGTTCGAGCCGGACAGCCTTGGGGATTGCCCCTCGCCGCCGCCCTCGTCGCCGCCCTCATCGTCGTCTTTGCCGTGCGTTGGTTTAAAACGCGCAAATTCATGCCCGCTGGGATGATGATAATCGCTGGAATTCTCGCCGCGATCGCGATTGTCCCGGAACTGCTAAGCTGACCTGTATTTAAACTGGGATGTGGGGGAGACGGGGCAACGGCACTCCGACCGCGCTCAGCGACTAGGGAACGGCACTCCGACCGCGCTCAGCGACCGGGGAGAGTGACGGCAAATTACGAATTACGAATTACGAATTAACCACTATTCATGCACGCTTACAGCCTCCTTGCTCCCGCTAAAATCAACCTCCATCTCGAGATTATCGGCGATCGCGCCGACGGCTACCACGAACTGGTGATGATTATGCAGAGCGTTGGTTTATGCGATCGCATTGAAGTCTGTCCGAACGGCAGCCCAAACTTTCGCCTCCACTGCGATAGCGTCCAAATGCCGCCGCCCGAGCAAAATCTCGCTTACAAAGCCGCCCAACTGATGAGCGCAGAATTTCCCGAAGCTTTCGCCCGTTTGGGCGGTGCGGACATCGCGCTCGAAAAACACATACCCATCGCCGCCGGACTCGCCGGCGGATCCGGTAACGCCGCCGCCGTCCTTGTCGGACTAAACTTGATGTGGGGACTCGGACTCGCCCAGCCCGAACTACAAGAACTCGCCTCTCGCCTCGGTTCCGATATTCCCTTTTCTGTCTCCGGCGGCACAGCCATTGCAACCGGACGCGGCGAAAAACTCGACGCGATTAATGGCCCATCGCAGCTTTGGGTCGTTCTCGCCAAATATCAAAGCCTCGAAGTCTCTACTCCCTGGGCTTACAACACCTACCGCCAAAAATTCGGTCATACTTACCCGCGCGATACCGACATCCTTAAATCTCGCGCCGCCCGCATTCATTCCGGCCCCCTCGTCGAAGCCATCCTCCATAAAAATAGCGCTCGTATCGGCGAACTCCTCTACAACGATCTCGAAAAAATTGTCCTCCCCGAATATCCCCAGGTTGCCGAACTGAAAACAGCGATGCAACGTCCCGGCGTTTTAGGCGTTTTGATGTCCGGTAGCGGGCCGACGGTATTTGCCCTGTGCGCGTCTCGAGAAGAAGCCGCGCGGGTTAAAACCGAGGTGCGGGAGCAAATCCGCGATCGCGATCTCGGTCTTTGGATTGCACCCTTTTCCAGCGGCGGTATTCAAGTTGCGTAAAAATTGACAGAACGATTAACGCCCTTCAAAGGCAGATTCTCCCCTTCGAGAGAGTCGCAAAATCTGGTGCGACTAACGGGGCAAATGTCAAGCGATTCGCTACAATAATCGGAAAGTAAATCTAAAAACAATTCGATATCGATCGAGTGGGGAGAGAAACTGCGATCGCAGTTGTTTCAAACGTAAACCTTTAGGCTATTATGCGGTAACGAACGATTCGCGCACCGCGAAGCAGCTAAACCATAATTTGCGACTATTCTAAACGGTCTCCGATCAGCTTTTAAGCACGACAATCCAATGACAACCGACAATATCCGCCTCCGCTCCGAATTTATTAATACAAAAGTCATCGCCAACGATAGCGCCAAACAGCTAGGCGTAGTCAAAGAGCTATTAGTAGACATCGATCGGCGCGAAGTCGTCGCCCTAGGCTTGAGGGACAGCATCTTATCCTTAACCGGAATGCCCAAATATATGTATTTGGAAGTCATTGAAAAAGTAGGCGATGTCGTCCTCGTCCCTCACGATGATGTTATTGAAGATGTCGATGTCGAAGCCTACAGCAAACTAATCGGTTGCGAAGTCATCACCGAAAATGGCGAACTGCTCGGGCGCGTCCGCGACTTTATCTTTAATATCGAAGATGGGCGCGTTGCCTCCCTGGTTATTGCTTCGATTGGGCTGCCACAAATCCCCGAACAAGCAATCAGTACCTACGAATTGCAAGTCGAAGAAATCGTCAGTAGCGGTCCTAATCGCATTATCGTTTTTGAAGGCTGCGAAGAACGCCTGACGCAACTCACCGTCGGACTCCTCGAACGCTTCGGAATTGGTCGTCCGCTCTGGGAACGCGAGGAAGAAGAAGTTTACGGCTACGCAAAACCTGTGGATCCGGCTAACCAATTGGGAACCGGTATCCCCATCAATACGCCCGCCTCGCCCAAACCTATCGAAGCGCGCAAACCCGCTTATGAAAGTACGTGGGATTCGGATGAGTGGGAAGAACCCGAAGCAATCCCGGTTCCGCCCCGACAAGCTGAGAAAGTTCGTTATCGCGAGCGCTACGAAGATGAGGTAGATGAGGAAAATTGGCGCGACGAACGCCGCGATGTTGCCGCTCGCCGCGAAGCCGCCCGCTACGATTACGATGAGAAGCAGGATGTTTGGGATGATGATATCGAACCGGAACCTTATAATCCCCCGAAAGTGAATATCCCCGAACGGACGAAAGCGCCGGAGTATGAAGACGGGTATTAAGTTAATAGTTGCACCGAGCCGCGATCGCTAATTTTTGACGGAGCATAGCAGTAATTATTGCTATGCTCCGTTTAATTTATATTTCTGGTAGGTTAGCTAACCCCAAACTATACAAATTTGTCATTCAAGAATTCACGAAAAAACACGATTTAGAATGATTTAAATTTTAGAAAAAACGGATTAAATTCCGAAATCTCAGAGTTACCGACTGTAGTTCTAAGCCGTTAAAAACTCTAATTCGATTGATAAGATTACAAGCAATGATTAAAAATGTGTGGCTTTGCCTATTGTGTGGGTCTTTACTGATTGTTGGTTGTGCGAGTTATAACTCCAGCAACGGAGCAGCTAAACCAGAGAACCCAGCCGATACGCGAAAAGAGGGCGTAGCACCTACGCCTAATACCAATAACGAATTGCGCGTGCCGCTAAGCGGATCCCTGCGGGATCGCATCGAACAAATCTCTCAAACCGCTCGAGGGAAAGTTGGAGTTGCTGCCACAGTCCTAGAAACTGGGGAGTCCGTTACTTTAAACGGAAATCTGCCATTTCCGATGCAAAGTGTTTACAAGTTTCCGATTGCGATGGCTGTTTTGGCTGAAGTAGACCGAGGAACCCTAAAACTCGACCAAAAGATTCGGCTTGAAGCAAGCGATATTGTCCGCGAGAGCGTGGTTCTCAATGAAAAGTCGCAAGGAAAGGAAGTCAGTATAGCTGAATTGTTGCAGTATATGGTTTCTGAAAGCGATAGCACTGCTTGCGATGCGCTGTTACGACTTGTTGGCGGACCGCAGCACGTGACTGAATATTTACGCGATCTTGGCGTTAATGACGTTGTTGTTGCGAATACCGAGAACGAAATTCAGTTCGGTACGGAGCCAGGATTGCAGTATCGTAACTCGGCTACACCCGAGGCCGCCGTTAATTTATTACGAGTTTTTCATGAAGGGCAAGGGCTTTCAGAAGCCAGTCAAGCGTTACTCCTCAAATGGATGGTAGAAAGTCCGACAGGCGCACGCCGTATCAAAGGACTGTTACCAGAGGGAACGGTTGTAGCCCACAAAACCGGAACTTCAGCGACGGTTGATGGCGTAACGGCTGCAACTAATGATGTGGGAGTTGTGACGCTACCGAATGGAAAACATCTCGCGATCGCGGTTTTTGTTTCAGATTCGACGGCTAACGGTACAATCCGCGAAGAAACGATCGCTAAGATTGCTCGAGCGGTATGGGATGAATGGAGCAAATAGCAACTATAGCTTTAATCCCCAACTTCTTAAAGGATATTAAATTCAGTTAAGGTTAAGGGCGATCGCGATTATAGCGACTAATGAGATCGCACCGATTGCTCGACGGAAGTAGTTAACCCCCTCAAAAGTTTCCTCCCAAGCCCAAGTGAACCAAGCACCGAAGGCGATTAAATTGAAGACTGTGTGGATTTGACCGGTTGCAAGTACGGAGCGAAGCACGGTTGCTACTATCCCAACAATCATGGGTAAGTTGGGAGGTTGAGCGATAACGATCTTGCCTTCACTGTCTCGAAAGATGCGATCGAATAATGTAGGCTTGGTTTCTAGGGTATCGGGATCGCGGTTTAACTGAGATGACATTGGCTCTGGCTTTGAAAATACGACTTGAGAGTTCATCTTAAGGCGGTTCCACAGGACAGCGCCTATACCGGACGTTAGATTTTATCGTGCGGTATAGCCTGTCTCAAATATTGGGCGATCCCGCAGGGATCCGCGTAGCGGCACGCGCGATACCCGCTCCGGCGCGATCGCTCTTTCGATAGCAAACAGCCCTCGAATTTTGTATCTCGAATTAGATACTATTAAATGTCTTTTGTCAAGACAAAAACACTGCCTTGATTGCCCCGTCCGATCCGAAGTTCGTTATCGAGATAAGTGATTTCGAGCCATCCTTGGCGATCGCGATCGCCAATATTAAAATCGATCGGCGAAAACTTTTTCCCCACTTCAATTTGTTTGACCATTTCTCCCGGCGACTGGTAGCCCAGAAAACGCTGTAAACCGACGATCGCGCGCTCGAATTTGACGTTAACGCGGCGTTCGGAAATGACCTCCAAATTCGCAGCAACGGCAACCAATCCTTCCAACCACGGCAACCCGATAATCTCGGCCAGATTATAAATTTTTCCCGAATCCGTGCGAATGCACTGGTACACTTGTCCGAGTTTAAAACCGGGAAAGCGATCGAAACCGAGTAATTCTCGGCTGGTGGTATAAAGCAAGCGCCAGTTTCCATCCAAAAGATCGCCGCGCTCGATGGGGTTAGGCGTAGGGTTGCGATCTTCGAGGCGCGCGATCGCAGCCAGAATTTCCACCTTATCCAGTTCGCCAGCTAGCAGTCCGCGATTCTTTCCCGCGATAGTTTTCAAAAGTTCGGTCTTGTCAATCATAAAAATCCTGTTTGTATTCAGAAAACCCGCGTCCCTTAAATCTTTCGGCGATCGTATCAACACCGCTTATCGTTGATAAGAGTTCGTTTTGAGGTTCGTCATCGATCCTAGAATTATCCTTGCAATTTTGCACAATCGGTGTAAACTCTATGATGTCTCTCCTCACAATTGTAAAAAACAACGTACAGTCTATGGAGTCTAATCATTCCGAATCAGTCAAAGACAACAACGTTGATGAATCTCCGTCCGTTCAAAACCGCGCCCTCTCTCAGGAGTCGCGTTACGAACCGGCAACGGTGATCCCTTTAAAACGGGGTGCATCTTTGCTCGATTGGTTGGAAGGAAATGGACGATTGCTGCCGCGCGACAAACAAGAAGAGCCGCGATTTATTTCCGAAATCGAAGAAGACGACATTTCCGGACTGATGGACGACGACGATCGCGATTACGACGGGATCGACGATGATGACGACTTCATCGAGGTAGAGGACTAAAGGCAGCCCGTTTAAATAGATAGAGTTATTTTAAATTTCCGTCTAGCTGTCCTGAAATAGCAGCAATCGTGCGTACAAATTAGGCAAAACGCTTAAACCTAAGAGTTAGGGGTGTGAGTGAGTGGTAGAAGCAAAATTTAATTCGTGGACGGGCATTCCTAGGCTAACAGGAACCTTACTGTTAGTCGGTTTGGCGAGTCTGTTGTATCTGTTTGTTCTGGCTGTTGACGGGACTGGAACTTCGGAAGTTTCCTTAAGCCTGCCTTTTATCGCCTGTGCGATCGCATCTGGGCTGGTGGGCTACGGAACGATTCCCGTCTTACAAAAGTTAAAAACCGGGCAGTTCGTGCGCGAAGACGGTCCGAAAGCACACTTAAAAAAGGCAGGAACGCCGACGATGGGCGGAGTATTCTTCCTCCCCATTGCTGTGGTTGCTGCGTTGTGCTGGTCTCGCTTCGATCTTAACGTCTGTGCGGTTTCCATTGTGACGTTAGCTTACATGGGGATCGGCTTGCTCGACGATTGGCAAGTCTTACGCCTGAAATCAAATAAGGGCATCTCTCCCCGGATGAAACTGATCTTACAAATCGCGATCGCGGTACTGTTTTGTCTGTGGGCGGTTACAACTCAACCGGCGAGTATTACAACGATCGCTTTACCGTTAGGGTTTATGCTGCCCTTGGGTTGGCTATTTTGGGCGATTGCCGGTTTTGCCGTCGTCGCTGAGAGTAACAGTAGCAATATTACCGATGGTGTGGATGGATTGGCTGGCGGCGTAAGCGCAATTGGGTTTCTCGGTTTAGCCGCGATCGTCGCTCCGACCTCGCCCGCCTTAATGTTATTCTGTGCTTGTATGGCTGGTGGCTGTCTCGGCTTTGTCGCCCACAACCGCAACCCAGCTAAAGTTTTTATGGGAGATACGGGATCCCTCGCGATCGGCGGTGCAATGGCTGCCGTTGGCATCGTTTCCCACAATCTCTGGAGTTTATTTATCATCAGTGGCATCTTTTTTGTGGAATCGCTTTCCGTTATCGCCCAAGTTAGCTATTACAAAGCAACAAAAGGACCCGATGGCAAAGGGAAGCGTTTATTGAAAATGGCTCCTTTACACCACCACCTCGAACTTTCGGGATGGACGGAAACGCAAATTGTTGGAGCCTTCTACTTAGTTGAATTTGGTTTGGTGATTCTGGCGTTGGTTTTAAAGTAGAACTGGCGCGAGCCAAAAAGACGCTTTAACCTCAAATTTGTTTGACCATAACTCTCAAACCATCTCGATCGCCGACTGGAACATCTGTTTCAGTCGGTTTTTTATCGGCGCGCAGTTCCACGTGCAGTTAGGACATTTTGTAGGGTGGGCAGCGCCCACCAGCTAAGACTTTGGTGCGTTTATCAACGTACCTTCACGTTTCAAGTAGCACCATATCGGCGCGCAGTTCGACGTGCAGTTCGCTCTCTCCCTCAGACTTCGCCTATAATAACGACATCTAAACAATACTTAATAAAAATAAATACTTCGCCCTTCATAAAACTCCGTCGCCATCTCCCGCATCCTCATGACTTTTAAACTCGTTCGCTCTAACGCTTGGCTATCCTCTGCTGCGCTAATTTCCCCCTTCTTCCTGTGGGGAACGGCAATGGTGGCAATGAAAGACGCAATCCCGAATACAACCCCCTTATTTTTAGCGGGATTCCGGCTAGTTCCCGCTGGGATTTTAATTCTGATCGCGGCAGCCCTCTACGGATTGCCGCAACCCAAAGGGTGGAAAGCGTGGTTGTGGATTGGACTCTTTGCGCTGCTAGACGGGTTAATGTTTCAAGGATTCTTAGCAGAAGGATTGGTAAAGACGGGGGCGGGACTGGGTTCGGTGATGATTGACTCGCAACCGATCGCGATCGCAATTCTTTCGAGTTTTTTATTTGGCGAAGTTATCGGGATTTGGGGCGGTTTGGGGCTAATGATTGGAGCGATCGGGATCGTCTCCTTATGCCTGCCTGAAGCGTGGTTATTCAGCCTGTGGAATCATTCGGGAACCGAGTTTAACCTCAGTTGGCAAAGCTTATTCGAGAGCGGACAATGGTTGATGTTGCTCGCCTCCCTTTCGATGGCAACCGGCACTGTTTCCATCCGCTATGTCTCTCGCCATGCCGATCCCGTCGTCGCCACCGGCTGGCATATGATTTTAGGGGGATTGCCCCTCTGGGCGATGTCCGCCTTGTGGGAAACCGAGCAATGGAACCATCTGGATTTTAATAACTGGATGTCCCTCAGTTACGCGACGATTTTTGGCAGCGCGATCGCCTATGGCGTATTCTTCTACATCGCTTCGAGCGGCAACTTAACTAGCTTTACCGCCCTAACCTTTCTCACCCCCGTTTTCGCCCTCCTCTTTAGCAATCTTTTGTTAGGAGAAGTCCTGACTCCCTTACAATGGGGAGGCGTTTCCCTAACTCTGATTAGTATCTACCTCATCAATCAGCGCGAAAAAATTGCAGCTTTCTGGCAGCGAGTGACTGCGGGAATCCTGGAAATTCCAGAGAGCGAATCGGGCGTATAAACGATTGAATGATTGCCCAAAATCGGGGCGCGATCGACGCAGGACGAGAAGTAGTCCTTATATACCTGTTTTCAGTGCGATCGATCCCGTGCTAAGTTGACGAAATCGGCTTAGGATATCGAGTAAGATCGAGCGAGCGACTCCGAAAAATCTCCGAGTCCGAAACCCGCTTGCATCCTGTTTCAATATCCCACCGTCATATGAGCGATCGCGTCTCTATCCTCATAGCTCTTTATCTCACCTGCTCGAGCGTCGTTTGGGCTGGCAATCCGAAAGTAAGTCTCGCCATTACACTTCCCCTAACTTTGGCGCAAACCAGCAATGCCACCGAATCGAAAGCTTCAACTCTCGAACCGGGCAGCGAAGGCAAAGAAGTGAGAGTTCTGCAACATTTGCTCAAAGAACTAGGATACTTTCAAGGTACGCTCGATGGAGAATACGGCACTGGAACTCAAGCTGCAATCTCCAAATTTCAAGAAAGCAAAGGGTTAGAAGCAACAGGAATTGCTGACGCTAAAACCCAGCAGCAGATTAAAGCGAGCTACGCAGAAAAACAAAAATCTAAAGCCGAGAAGAATGACAAAACATCTAAGAATGCCAAGCAATCTTCCAAAGGAAAATTTCCTTTTACCAAAGGACGCATTATTTTATTTCTTGGGGGTTTAATTACCCTCTCTCTCGGTGGGATCGGATTATTTCTTTTATTGCGCGCCTTCAATAACGCGATGCCCGCTTCAGCCGCCAGCTTTCCCAAACAGACTGACGATGACGAGACACAAATCTTAGAAAGAGAAGAAGAAAGCGAGATTCCTGCACCCGAACCGCTTCCCCTCTCGCAGCCCGAAGCGGATGAGTCAATTTCAGAAAGGTTAGAATCCCCCAAACTCAATGTAGACAGTAGCGAAACCCCGCCCTCCGCTCCGACAAACAACAATAAGCGCGCGTCCGAAACAGAAACTCAAAAAAGCAAGCCTCCAAAATCTGTCAAAACCAAACCCAGTTCCGAAAAATCTCTGGCTGTCAAACAAACGACTCGCCTGCCCAAACTGGATCTCGTCGAAGAACTAATTAAAGATTTGCACAAACCCTCGGCAGAGATTCGCCGCAAAGCCATCTGGGAACTCGCGCAACGCGCCGATTCTCGAGCGGTGCAGCCGTTGATCGGGCTGTTAATTGACTCCGACTCCCAGCAGCGAGGGTTAATCTTAGAAGCGCTCTCGCAGATTGGCACGCGCACCCTCAAACCGATGAACCGCGCCCTCACCATCGCCCTGCAAGATGAAAACGCTCAGGTGCGCAAAAATGCGATTCGAGACTTAACGCAGATGTACGAACTGGTCGCTAAACTGAGTAAGTTACTGTATTTAGCGGCAGACGATCCAGACCCCGAAGTTCAAGATACAGCGCGCTGGGCGCTCAATCAGTTGAATAGCATTCAAATGCCGAACGTTTCCGAGGACGGGGAAGCGGAATAATGCGTAATTCGTCAATCAATACCTCTGCATTTTCAATTTTGACCGACCACCAGGAGCAAAAACGCGATCTCGTCGTTATCCGAGCGGCAGGGCGAGCGAGAGTGTACAATGTAAAGCTGAAATCGCACGAGCCATAACGGGTTTATCCGCAGGCAAAACTGCACTTCCCTCGCACAGCCATCCACCATTTCAGCGCCATGTCAGTCATTACCGAATCCCCCCTCCCAGAAACGACGGAAACACTAGAAGCAACGCTACCCCCCAAAACCGTCCTTACGGTTGAAGAAATCCAAAAATTACTACCGCACCGCTATCCTTTTGCGCTGGTCGATCGCATTATCGACTACGTTCCCGGACAAAAAGCAGTAGGCCTCAAAAACGTCAGTTTCAACGAACCCCACTTTCAAGGGCATTTCCCCGGTCGTCCGCTAATGCCGGGAGTGTTAATCGTCGAAGCGATGGCGCAAGTCGGCGGGATTGTGATGACGCAAATGCCGGGGTTCGATGGCGGACTGTTCGTTTTTGCAGGGATTGATAAGGCGCGCTTCCGCCGTCCTGTGGTTCCCGGCGACCAACTGGTAATGACCGTGGAACTCCTACGTTTAAAAGGTCGTCGTTTTGGGAAGATGTACGGACGCGCAGAAGTGGAAGGTCAGTTAGCGGCAGAAGCTGAGATGCTATTCTCGCTCATTGAATAATATTGCTGCCCTGAAGATGCAAAATTCAAAGCTTGAAATTCAAAATGCTTGTCTGGCAGGCAGATTTTCGATGTTAGGGGGTCGCTAGGTTGACTTTTCCCCTTTACTGAGAGAATCTGGCAAACGGAGCCTCAATTTTGAAGCTTTGCTAGATTTTTGCCACCCCTTGGAGTGAGTTCGGGACTTCAGTACAGTTTGATTTCATTCCCTTTATATCGCAATTTTAACGACCAGTGACCAGCTACTCATTTCCCGTCACCCCTTCCCAAGCCGTGACCGCACCAGTCCATCCTACCGCTATCATTCATCCCGATGCTGAATTGCACCCCACCGTTCGTGTCGGACCTTATGCCGTCATTGGGGAACGGGTAAAAGT
Organism: Oscillatoria sp. FACHB-1406; assembly: GCF_014698145.1. Lineage (NCBI taxonomy): Bacteria > Bacillati > Cyanobacteriota > Cyanophyceae > Oscillatoriales > Oscillatoriaceae > Oscillatoria > Oscillatoria sp. FACHB-1406. The sequence goes on from NZ_JACJSM010000038.1 coordinate 23,267, forward strand.
CGGGCCGCAAACCACGATTGGACCTCATGTTGTGATTGAAGGACCGACGGAAATTGGGGCGGGGAATCAGATATTTCCGGGGGCAGCGATTGGACTGGAGACGCAGGATAAAAAGTATCAGGGAGCCGATAGCTGGGTTAAAATTGGCGATCGCAACCGCATTCGCGAATATGTCACCATCAATCGCGCTACGGGGGAAAACGAAGTTACGCTCATCGGCGACGATAATCTGTTGATGGCTTACGTTCATGTCGCCCATAATTGCATTATCGAGAACGGCACGGTTATAGCCAATAACGTCGCTTTAGCCGGTCACGTCGAGATCGAATCGCGAGCGATTGTTGGCGGCGTATTGGGGGTGCATCAATTTGTCCGCATCGGCAAGTTGGCGATGATTGGCGGTATGAGTCGCATCGATCGCGACGTTCCTCCTTATATGTTAGTCGAAGGGAATCCGGCTCGCGTGCGATCGCTCAATTTAGTCGGCTTGCAACGCGCCGGATTTGATGCTGAAGTCGTTGCCCAACTCAAGCAAGTATTTCGCAAGTTATATCGCTCTGAAGTCTCTTTCAGTCAAGCCGTTGAAAATCTGGCGCTGTTAGGCAATAGCGAACCCTTACAACACTTACAGGATTTCCTGAAATTATCCCTCTCAGAAGGGCGTAGAGGACCGATTCCGGGCGGGAAATAATGATAATTGACAATGGATAATGGACAATTGATAACGTAGAGAATAATTGATAATTGATAATTGATAATTGATAATTGACAACGTTGAGCCATCGATAGATCGAGTTCTTACAGTATGTCGAGAGTAGAAATTCAGATGTCCTAGCCCAAATGCGTAGTGCTATACAATTTTCCGCACTGTACGACAGCAAATTTCGCGTGCCGCTACGCAGGTTCCTGCGGGATCGCAAATTCTCCAGCAAGCCCTAGCTAAAGCTTGGGCGTGAGGTAGCGAAAAAAGACTAGACATCAACAAAGCAATTAGCGTATCCGAACGTTATCAATTGTCAATTGTCCATTATCAATTATTCAACCGCCCTTTAAGCCAATAAGTCTTCATTTTACCCTTCCCTTTGATTAAAATTTCATCCCGTTCCTCGAAGTAATATTTATCCTTGAGGCGTTTGTAGGTTGCTTCTGCGACTTGAATTTGACCGGGAATGCTAGAAGATTCCATACGCGATGCAACATTAACGGCATCGCCCCAAAGATCGTAAGTAAATTTTTTCAATCCGATCGTACCAGCAACGACAGCACCCGTATTAATACCGATACGAATTTGTAAGTCGATTGTGCGCCATTCGGGGTGCTTTTGGAACTGCGCGATCGCTTCCTGCATATCCAGCGCCATCTCAGCGATTGCCTCAGCATGATCTCGACGCGGAATCGGCAGCCCTCCTACCGCCATATAAGCATCGCCGATAGTTTTGATTTTTTCAATTCCGTGCTGTTCTGTGAGGCGATCGAAAGCCGAGAAAACTTCATTGAGCAGTCGTACTAGCACGATCGGCGACATCTGCTCCGATAGGGACGTAAAATTGGTAATATCTGCGAATAAAATCGTCACTTCTGAGAAACCCCGGGCGATATTTCCTTCGCCTTCTTTTAACTGAGCCGCGATCGCAGGCGGTAAAATATTCAGCAATAGCCGCTCCGACTTTTCCCGTTCCTGCGCCAACTCCTGATTAGACTGCTGTAACTGCGCCGTCCGTTCGATAACCCGCAATTCCAACTCCTTCGACGTTTGCTGCAACCGCCCCAATACCAACACGATTCCCACCACCGCCAACATCGAAACACTCCCCAGTATCAACGACGTATTCTTGAGTTGGGAGCGCGTTTGCGTCACAATCCCGTCAAGAGGTTGAATAATCTCCAAAATCCCCCGCACGTCGCCAACTTTCCAATCCCGTTTCGGCGAATCGGGGTGTGTATTGTGGCAATTCACGCAACTCGGTTCTAAAATATCCGCACGAGCGTAACGAAACGAAGTCCGTCCCCCAACTCGTTCGACGCGGGTAAACCTATCGTCTGGGTACTTTAGCAGGTAATTGAGGGCGCGACGCTCGAAGTTATCCCTAGCACCGCCTGTATCTTTGCGCCAAGGAAACGGATAATCACTGTACAAACGTACCAATACTCCCGGATTATTCTTTTGAATGTGGTTCCCTAACTCGATTAAAAACGTTGCGGGTAATGGAATTGCCCCTTCTGTATTTTTATAATCGTGGGTCACGGTAATCCCTTTGACTTGCTTGGCATGATTCACCACATCCGAACTATACAGAGTTCGCGACTCCGCGATCGCTTGCGCGTAGAGCGAAGCATTTTCTAGCGCTTGAGTTCTAATCAGTTCTTCTGATAGGTGAGACATATTCCAGAGGGTAATCCCGACTCCTGCTGCAAAAAGGAGGCTTAAAACGAGGATTGTTTTGCGGTAGAGTAGTTGCAAGAAAATTGCTAATATCTTCGCCAACGAGCGGCGCATCATGCCAGTTTCTCCAATTTATTTGCAAGCGAGCCATCACCCTCAAGATTTTCATCCCAGCACAGGAAAGACTCACCCCGCTCTATGTTAACTGTTCTCGTTGATAAGCTGCTACGTTGTCCTTACGGACTAGCTTTTGAAGTTTTGGCGATAAAGAAGCGAGATTGAGAATTTTTCAGAGAATACTCAGAATAATTTTCTTGTAAAAAATCGGAGAGTGCTTTTGATTTTAGGAATAAATCGGGGAAGCGATCGAGCAGAACAAAATCAGGTTTTCGCTTCTGAATAACTTTCAGAATAAAGTCACCATCCAAATTTTCAGCAATCACTCTTTTTCGGGATAAAATAGCCGTTTCAGGCGGTGTATCTAATTCAAACTTATGAATAAAATAGGGATTATCCGTCAAAATTATTTTATGAGTTCCTTGGTAATTTTTTAAGATTTCTTCTGCGGGGGAAGAGCGATACTTTTTCGCCTTTACATTTGCGGCTACAAGCGCTGCATTCTGATATCTGCGCGGTTGCGTAGCCGTCACAATCTTGAAAATATTAAAAGTCAGTTGTCCAAAAATCGCTAACAGCATTAAGCCCGGTAAGAGCAACTTTTTTAAATCAACGCTTCCCGCTCTAATCCTACTCAAAGTTGAGGGCAGATTGAAGCGAGCGAGCGTAAGACCAATGAGCCATGCGATAGGAATTGCTAAATGAATATAATAATTCGGCCAAACCGGCAAAGCCTTATAAAAACGTAGAAGATTGAAACTCAATAATAACAACGGGGGGATGAACTGATTTTTTTTTCGATAGGCAAATAACGAGCCAATAATGAAAAGGGCGAGAAGAGCAGGAACGGTATCCTCTTTAAAACCCGTTAAAAGTAGTGTTGATAGGGTTAGGGAAGGATCGGTGCTTTCAAATTTGTCTCCCGCTCCACTATGCAGTAAAATTAAGTGATAATAAGAAAAGGGGAAAATTGTTGTAGAAAACAATGCAAATATTATAATTGAAGTTAAAATCCAAATCACTGCATCCCTCACCTTATCTCTCCATTGCTGTCTTCCGGATGCCCCAATTGCAACCAGTGTAGGTAAAGCTATCAAACCAGACAACTTTACCTCTAACGCGAAAACAAACAAGAAGGCAGATAAAACTAAATAAATGTAGCGCTTTTTTCCTGAACTTCGGTTATATAGAAACATCAGTAATAAACTCAGCATCACTACTGTTACAGCGGGTATTTCGTTGATTACAGACGCTGACAGAAGGATATACTGATATGACACTATAGCGTTTTTCACGTGAGTGAGGTACAGTAACAGCAATGTGTAAACCAGTTACGAAAATCCTGCTCAGTCACTTGAGCATAAGCTTGAGCTAGTGCTTC
>NZ_JACJSM010000039.1 GCF_014698145.1 Oscillatoria sp. FACHB-1406
GGGGGAATTCATCTTTGAGTGGTCAATAAGCTACAGTGCCATGATTTCATTTTCCCTCATCAGGGGACTTGACTCCTACTCCCTCTCACCTGTCGCACAGAGCAACTACTTTTTGTCGTGCGGAATGTGGGTCACAACAGCACGATTGTCGCCGATCGCAAAAGCTAATACATCTTCATCGGGAATCCCCAAGTTAGCATTGCCAGCTTCCTGAACCGTCAAAACGTCATGTCCTATCTTTCGTAGCAGTTCGCTGACTGCCCTTGGAAATTGCTCGTCAGCATACAGGCGTGCCATTGACTAGGCTACCTCATTATTAGCGCGAATAGCTGCTGAAATTTCTTCGGAATGAGCATCGGCATAGGCCCAAGCATTGACAAGATCGGCAGCGGTAATATGAGGGTAGTCTTGCAAGAGTTGGGCTTCGCCAATCCCAAGCTGTTGCGCTTCGACTAATAGCCAAACAGCAATCCGGGTTCCAGCAATACAAGCTTCTCCGCCACAAACACCGGGCGTTTTACTGATTCCCTTTCCACTGATGCGAAGGGTTCGGGTTAAGTTTTGAACGAGTTCTGCTTTGTCGGAAAGCGATAGGGTGAGAAGCTGATGTTCGAGTTCTTGGCGAGACATAAAAACACCGAAGATTGGAAACTGCCTCTATTTTGGCACTTCGTTATTGTGCGCCGTCGAACTCGCGTTTATTGCGCTGGCGTTGAAGGCGCGGGCTGCGGTGAAGCACTTTCTGGTGTAGGCTGCGTCGAAGCGTCCGCAGGCGTAGACTGGGGCGCAGCCTTGAGTTGCAAAGCATCTTGCGCGGTTACGCCTTCTCCTTGGTAGCCGAAAAACCCGATCGCGGTGCCAGCTTCTGCACGGGAGACGGGTTTTTTCGGTTGTAGGAGAGTCGTAAACCCGAAAGCGCGTCGAATATTCGATTGTTCGTCGTTTTGATAGTCCGCAGCCAGCGCGCCAAACGCGATCGGGTTAATTTGTCCCGAATCTTTGAAGCCCCAAGTTTTTTGAACATTATCAAGGGTTCCTTTCGGTAAGGCTTGACGGGTATCGAGCGGAACTTTCCACAACACTAAATTTTCCCGCGTTAAAGGAGCATCGGGCTGAAAGAGTGTAGCGGAAGTATTGCCCGAGAGGGGCGATGGAATTAAGCCCGCTTCGGCTAATCCTTGGATGTAGGCAAAGTTAGGGTTGCTTTTCGGAACGTCTTTGAAGGCGGGTTGCGTTGGGTTGGGAATCAGACGAATTTGTTTGCCGGGATTGTTGGCATAAAGGGCATTGTTCGCCATTACCAACCAGCGGGCAAATTCGGCGCGGTTAATTGCTTTGTTGGGTTCAAATGCGCCGGTTGCGGGAATGACTCCTAATGCGGCTAAGTCGCGCAGGGTGTTCTGGGTGGGTGCGGGCAGCGTGGAAATATCGGTGAGGGCGACGTTGGCAACGTTGGTGGGGGTTGGCGATGTTACCGGCGAGGGCGTTGCGGTGCTTTCCCACAGATAGCTAAGCTCGAAGCTCGATCCTGGGGTTGAATCGGTTGGCAGTTTGTTGGGGATAGAGAGAACGATTTTGAGGTCTTTTTGACGGGCTGCAATCGTTTTGGGTGCGTTGGGGAGTGCTGGGGAGGGGGAGGGGGCGGAGAGAATTTCCCAGTTTTTGTCTTTTAATTCTCGCTCGTAGAAGGCAGCGATCGCTTCTCCCGAGTCGGGGGTTGTCCAGCGCGTCACCGTTCCGACTTCCGGCGAGGTTAACTCTGATTCGATTAACTCGGCGTTGGGATAGCGAGGAATCTCTGTCGGAAAATTAGCCGGAACTCGAGCGACGCTTTCTGTCGGCGTGGGCTGGGGGCTATTGGTAACGGTGGGAGTCGGACTGGGCTGTAATTTAGGATCGGGGGCAAACCAGCGTCCGAAGTTGGGGTTATTGGCGCACGCTGCAACGGAAAAGCCGAGACAGCTAATGAGGAAATAAAGGCAGATCGGGCGACCGGAGGCCATTGTAAAATTTGGGGGTGTTGCTAGGGATAGGTTCTTATTTCCTCTACTCTAACCGTTTTTGCAATCGTTCGAGTTCTTAAGCCTTGAATTCGAGCCGAATTTCTTAAAAGGTGAAGATTGCCATTAGGTTATCGTGGTAGGCGGCGGGGAGATTGTCGGTTCTTCGGTTTGGGCGATCGCGACTTTCTCTAAAATACGAAATCAGCGCGATCGCGTCCTCCCCTTTATTGAAATCGCCACAGTTTAATGGTTTTATCTTGAGAGGCAGTGGCAATTAGTTGCCCGTCGGGGCTGATAGCAACGCCGAGAACGCCCGCTTCATGTTCTTCTAGCGTTTGTAGCAAGCGTCCGCTTGCAGGATGCCAGAGTTTAACCGTATTGTCGCTGCTGGCGCTGAGAAGTAAGTTGCCTTCGCGGTTGAGGGCGATCGCGTTAATGGGGGCTTCGTGTCCGCTGAGAGTATGGACGATCGCGCCGTCCTGAAGCGACCAAATTTTCAGGGTTGCATCGATGCTACCACTGATGAGGAGTTGTCCGGTAGGACTGAAGATCAGGGCATTGGTACTCTTTTCGCGATCGCTGAGGGTTCGCAATTCCTTCCCCGTCGCTAAATTCCACAGTTTAATCGTACCGTCGGCGCTACCGCTGGCGAGAATGCCTTTAATATCGCCAGGATTTAGAGAAACAGAAAACGGCGCGATCGCAACACTATCAACATCCCCCTGATGTCCGTCAAACGTATCGAGCAACTCGCCATTGGCTAAGTTCCACAACTTAATCGTTTTGTCAGCACTGCCGCTAACGAGAAATTTACCATCGGGACTGATATCTAAAACGCTCACCCAACCGCTATGGGCGGTTAAGGTACGAATTTCGACTTCTTCTTGCCAAACCCGCAGCGTATAGTCCCAACTGCTGCTGATGAGGAGTTCGCCATCGGGACTGTAGGCGAGGGCGGCGACAATGCTATTGTGACCCGTGAGGGTTGCCGTCTGCTCGCCGCTGTCGAGATTCCAAAGCTTAATGGTGCGATCGGCGCTACTGCTGGCGAGGATGGATTCGTAAGGGTGAAACGCGATCGCGTGAACCGAGCTTAAATGTCCCGTCAGCGTGCCAACGCAACGCCAGCGCGGAGCGAGCGTCGCTTTCGAGCTTGGGGCAAATTCCGGAACCTTCAATATTGCTCCGGCGTGGAGATCGTGATAGACTTCGGCTGCCGATGAGTAGCGATCGCCCAATCCTTCCGCAATCATTTTATTGAGAATGCCCCGCAAGCGAGGGCTGAGCGGTTCTGTTAAGAAATCCCCCCAAACTGCACTCCCGTCCATACTGCTGTAGAACTCAAAAGGGTGAACCTGCGTTAGCAAATAGATGCAAGTCATCCCCAAACTGAAAAGATCGCTGGCGAAAACGGCTTTTCCGCGCAATTGTTCGGGTGCAGCATAAGCAGCGGAACCGAGCATCGTCCCGGTTTTTGCTAAATTCGTTTTTGTCGTTACCTTAGCGGTACTAAAATCGACCAAAAAAACGGGCGCGTTAGCAATAGGGAAATTGGGGCGCAGTAAGTTTTGCGGGTTAATATCGCGATGAATGACGTGGCGATCGTGGATGAATTGTAGAACGGGCAGAACGTGATGCAACAATTCGTAAGCCGCTGCTTCGTCGTATCTCCCCTCTTCGCCCACCGTCTGCCCCTCAATCCACTCCTGCACGAGGGCTGGCACTTGTCCCGGCGCGACTTCGGGTTCGATGTACGCGAGTAACTGCGGGATTTGAGGATGCCTGCCCAACTCCTGAAGTTTTAGCGCTTCTTTCAGAAAAATCTGTTGCGCCTTTTCGAGGCTGCTAATGCTGTGCTGGCGAAGATCGACTTGTTTGATGATGCAAGGATTTTTTTGCGGTTGTCCTTCATCAATCCCGCGAAAGGTTCTACCAATCCCCCCGGAACTGATGCGTTCGATCGCGCGGTAGCGATCGCCTAATAATAACCTCGTACCGCAAGCGGTACAAAATCTCTCGTGGGTATGATTTTGAGGTTGCGGACATTGGGGATTTAAGCAATAACTCATTCAATTAAAAATTAAAAATTAAAAATTAAAAACTTACTATCTTTCATTATCTATTATCTATTATCATATTGTCCATTATTCACGGCCAAGCGAAATCCGCCGGTTCGGTTTCGCCTTCGGGAAATTCTCCCAACCAAACCGAACGCTGCACGAAATAGCTCCCCTGCAAGCGGCGCTCGACGCGGCTGGGAATGCCGTCTCCATACTCAATATGACCTTTTCCGGCTAAGACAACAATTTGATAGTCGGGGCGATCTTGCCAAAATTGGGCGATGGTTTCAGCCATCGTTTCATCCCACAAAACTTGCACTAAAAAGAAGCGCTCAAAGCCTTTGCTGTTGCCATGTCCTGCTTCTAGATGCCGGTTGAATTCAACTTCGAGACGCTGGCGATAGGCGGCGTTATCCGTCCGAATTTCTGAGGCTGGAGGAATTTGCTGGCTTTCTTCGGGGCTTAAGCTTTCGAGTCCGCCTGCCGCGACTTTCCGAGCAATTTCACTCGGAACGTTTAAAGCCAGGACGGGCAGCTTGTGGGTTTTGGCATAGCGTAAAATTGGCGCATAAAATTCCCAATCGTAGCCCCAGCGATCGTCGTATTCTGTTTGTTGGCGCAGTTCGGCTTCGGTAATCTCACCAGCGAGATAGCGATCGATCGCGGTTTGAAACGGACGTTGGAACATTTCGAGCGCGATCGCAATCTTACTCTGATGTTGATGCAATGCTTGAAGAATTTGTAATTGCTTTTGATGGTCTTCCGGGTTATCGTGCGTTTCTCCTAAATAGATAATATTGGTCTGAATCAACTCGCTCAAAATCTTGCGATCGCTATTTAACATGATTTCGCTCGCAGGACTGACGTTTTCCGCTTTAACCGTTGACAATCCTCCCAACAAAACCAAGCTAACTGCAAGAATTGAAATTTTGTAAAATTGTAGGATTTTCATTAATAATTTCTTAAAAATCTTTTGTATCAAATAACTGCCTGAAAGTCAAGATATAGCGTTTTTTATATGGATGAGGTGCAAAAATTGAAATTAGATGGGTAGGGGCGAATGGCATTCGCCCGCACGGTGTACTAAAAAAGACATTGGGTAGACATTGGGTAGGGTGGGCAGCGCCCACCAGCTAAAACTGTTGTGTGTTAAAAAACGTAGATTCACGTTTCAAGGATATTGAGTAGGGTGGGCAGCGCCCACCAGCTAAGACTTTTGTGTGTCAAAAAACGTAGATTCACGTTTCAAGTAGCGCTATAACTAAAAAAGTTCTTCAATAGACTTCATCGGTAAATACAACTTCATCGGCTCCCGAACGAAGGAGATAAAACCGTATTTTCTATAAAAGCTCGCAGCTTTCTCATTCAAAGCATCGACAATGACAGCAAGAGAGGCAACCTGCTGACTCGCCTCTAAAGACTTTTTGAGGGCATCGATTAATAAGAGTTCGCCAAACCCTCTCCCTTTTTGGCGATTATCAACAGCAAGACGACCGAGTAGTGTTGCGGGTAATGCGGGGTAAGCGGGTAATCTTTTAGCAAGTTTTTCTTCTAAATCTGCGACATTGACCGTATACGAGGAGAGCGTATAGTAACCGAAAACATTCATCTCAGGCTCATCAACTAAAACAAAGACAGTCGAAACTCGCCTTTTGATATCCTGAGTGGCTTGCTTGCACAGATAGCTATCCAAACTCTCTTCTCCACAGCAAAAGTCAGAACGGATATGCCTTCGGCTATCGAGAAACTCAATCGCGAGAACCATTAAATTGAGATTTAAGTTGAGATGGTTTGTTTGTACCGTAAAGCAGCCGATTTTAAGGCGACTTTTGGCTTCGGAGGATTGAGAATTGCTTCAACAAAAGCGTTACTATCTTCAAGACTGAGCTTCAGAGTTTGGTGTTGCTCGATCGCTCTGCGGGCTTCTGCTAGCACGGCGGCAATCACAAAGTCTGTAAGCGTTCGTCCTTCTAAGTCAGCAGCTTTTTGCACGAGTGCCTTGGCTTCGCGATTTATCCGAACTTCTAGGCGCGCTGGCAATTTTGAATCCGTTGCATTGGTCATGGCGTTAGACCCATAAAATCAGACAGTCAATTCATAGTATACGGCAAATTGCCGTATGTAGATAGAGCGAGTTTCTCTCATTCGTACCGAAAGCTGCCCGACCCTCACAGACACTTGCATTACTCTGTAGGATGTCATGGATTGCGCGATCGAACAATAACTGCCTTTGCAGCTTGAAACTTTTGGGTTCTGCGGTACTTGTCGCTGCTATTACTCCCGGAGCCTGCGGCGTAGCTTTGGTTTCTGGAGCCTGGGGCGTGGCTTTTTTCGCCTCCTTCCCCTCTCCCAACACCTCAAAATTGACGTTAATCGGTGCATTGCCTCCCGTCTTCGGTTGTCCGCCCCAAATCACCACATCGGCGTTCTGCTTTTTCCCCTCCTCTCGCGCCGCTTCGCTGCCCTGCTGCGCCGTAATCGTGCGGTTGAGGACTTTTATTCTCGCATCGCTCATCTCCCCCATTGCCTGTTTGACGCTCTCGACAACAGCATCGGTGATGCGCTTGCTTTCCGCCTCAGAATCTCCCTCAAACCCCGCCACAAGAATCAACTGCTCTTTCTGTGCGGGTTTCTGCGGACACGCCGCCGCCAACGCAGGCAGATAGGAACAAATATTTTGATAAAAGGCGGTTCCGCCCAGTAGCAAACTGCCCAGCAGCAAAATCCTCCAAGCCAATTTCGTACCTTTATCCCCCTTACCCGATGACTTCTCGCGAGCAGGGGGTGCTACTTTCCCACCAGTTGGCGAACCGGCGGAAAAACGCGATGTAATAATCCTCTGGTGTCTAATTCGACTTCGTAGCCCAACAATCCCGGCAATAAAGGGAGCGTTGCTTTTAATTTGCCGCTGGCGGGGGTTCCCGGTTTCTGTAACTCGGCTAAAATCTGCCGCAAAATTTGCATCGCCTCGTTGGGATAGATGGCTTCCGCTTCCACTGCCTCTACTTCCTGGGCGATAGCGGTGATGGTGGTTTGGGCTTCGACTTCCGGAACCTTTAGCGAACGAGCTTCTGTTCTCAATTGCTCCCAATACTCTCGCTTGAACTTTTGAATTTCCTTCTTTCTATCCCGAATTTTTTGCTGGATGCGAGTTTTGTCGTCATCCGGCGCGCGAAGGAAGGCTTTTTCTTGACCGCTTAACTGTTCGTAGAGATCGGTGAGAAGTTCTTGCAGGGAAATGAGGCGATCGCTAACCATAAAGGAATTTAGAGGAATGAGACACTACTACATCGACAAGGTTAAAATTGGGGGTAACGTAATTCCTAAACCTTTTGCTAAGTCTTGATTTCAGCGATCTCTTTTCCCCTCGAATTAAGCTTGTCGATGTACTACTTTTATCCAGTTTTATCCCACATTTTTGGGATATTCAAGCTCTTTCAGTTTGCTGTCGGCGATCGCTTGCAACCAGTCAGGCGCATCCAACCCATCAGCAAAACCCACCTCATACCAATTCCTAGCCCTGATGCACTAAATTTTATCTGTAGGGGCATTGCACTGCAATGCCCTAATTGGTGCGAATAGTGCAAAATCAATGAGAACTGGTATCAGTTAAGCCGATTGACCGGAAAACCAACATTTTTCAAGTTTGACGATGAACCCGGACTCGTTTTGCTCCATCCTGTTTGCCCATCCAAACAAGAAACTTCCGCATTTTCGGTTCGCTCCTCAATTTCTCCAACGTATTCAACTCTTGCGCGAGATATTTGTTATCAAAAAAAGCATGAATCTGACGGTGACAAGCCGAGCAAATGTTAACCGTTGAACCGGGATTTGCTTGTTTGCGTTTTGCGGCTTGTTTGGGGATGAGGTGATGCGCGGTTAAACGTTCTACCTCTCGCTGACACAATTCGCACTGTTTCATCGGAAATTGGGTTGAATAACGATAAAGTTGTATCAAAACTAATTTACACTTCTTTACAAAACCTTGGCAAGATTTGGGATATTTGTTTTACTCGGATCTACAAGCTTAAGTGTTTTTTCTACTAAAGCGCTCAACTGTTTCCTGTCAAGTTTTTACTTTATCTAAAAAATTCAATGCCTACCGCAACCTTACCTAATCTAATTCTAACTGCTGCTGGAACGACATTAATGACATTAGTCGCAACAACATCGGCACAAGCTACTAATTTCGTAGGTGATAGCATTAGTATTTCGGGTCTCACAACAGTTGCCGCAAATCAGTCTCCTGTAACAACGACAGTTACCAATCCCGGCGTAGAGTTTAATAACACGATTCCTTACGCAGGGAATACAGTTACAGATGTTCTAGACTTTTTTAATGGCGGTTTTACTTACACCATCTCTCAGGGTTTGCCACGTAATATCTTTTTTTTAAACGATGTATTGACAATTGCTGGCATCGATTCCGTTGACAATCCTTTGCGTCGTATCATTACTAACGTTACTCTTCTTGACGGACCTGCTAACTATATTAACAGTATACTCTTTAATGATAGTGTTGGTTTGGATTCTGGAAGTATTAGCGTAAGTTTTACTGACTTTCTATGGGTTCCAACAACACCCATAACTTGGCGTTTTGGGATTGAAACAGCCGAACTACCCAATCCAACTTCTGTCCCCGAACCCACTTCTGTACTCGGCTTACTGGCTATCAGTGCAATAAGTATGGGTGCTGTTCTCAAACAAAAGAAAGAAGGGAAATGCTAAGTGGAATAGCGAAACTAAGCACATTGGTGTTAACTTAAGCTTAACCCCCGCTCACCTATCTTGTCTTGGGTTTGCAACCAAAGGCTAATAACTTAAGTCATCTAATAAGTCATTTGAATGGCACTGATTTAAGGCTGGTGGGCGCTGCCCACCCTACGAAATTATCTGTAGAGACGTTGTATACAACATCTCTACTCTTCTTAACAAAAAAGTTTATAAATAATATGCTGGGTTTGAATTTTTTAGGCTCTCCGAACTACCTTAGAGTTCCTTCCGAACTGCCATTAATGTTATGCCAAGTTTATTTTTACCGCTGCCATCTTTTCCGCAGCCCCAGTAATAATCATTTGGGGCATTTTCTACCAGCAATTCATCCCCCGTATTCAAAAGAATTTCGCGCAAATCGCTATGACTCTTAAACTTCGTTAAAACTGCCCTGTACATAATTTCATCTTTGACTTGCTCCCAGTCTTTACGAAGCGGATGTTCTCTATTTCTGCCCATTGTTGCAGCTTCACGAGGCGTAGCAATGCCGTGAATTTTATCGAACCAGGCGCGGTCTGTTTCAACAAACTTTTGGGCTTGAAAGTAGTGTTCGCTCGTCGTCCACCACAGTCCATCTAATTCAAAACCGTGCCGGGAAAAATTAGAAAAACAGCCGTAGGGCGTTTCGCGGGTGCTGTAAAAGTAAATCGTCACAGTTGTCCTGCAATTACGATTGCGCGTACTGCTTTATACTGACCTAAAAAGCGCGCGAGTTTCCAGAGCGTTTGTGCTTTCTCAGTTACTAGGGGGACTCCGCTGGTGAGTTGTTACACACTCTTTAAAAGATGGCTACTTACAGGCCAACTTCCCAGGTTTTTCGCACTCCCCGTTCTCAAGCACCTGCTGCATGGCAGCATCACCGTTCCTCTCGTACTCAGTATGTATGCTCTTGGAAGTAAGGGCGCGCTCAGTCAGTTGTGCAGTCGGTACGCGCAGTTTACAAATTAAGTTTGATGTGAATTATCCAAAAGCATTAACTGCCCTCACCCCCGCCCCTCTCCCAAAATTGGGAGAGGGGAGAAAGAACAGTAAAATGGGATTTTCGGCTTCTAATCCACATTAGGCGTAAATTAAGTCTTACCCTCATTGTAGCACGAGTATTACAGATAGCTTGCAATTTGGGAAAAAATTCGATCGCTTTTATAGGAGTGGGGACGTTATACCAATTCTCAGTTACGATGCACTAAATTTTTCGTCGTAGGGGCATAACATCGTTATGCCCTCTTGGGGAATCGTGCAAAATCAATGAGAATTGGTATTAAATTTAACGTCCCTACTGTACGCTGTGGAACTAATGCACCGAAGTCTTGGCTGATGGGCGCTCCCACCCTACCCAATATCCTAACCGAGTTGCGTAGCGCTTGTTTGGCGTTGGAAAGAAGTTATTGAATGTAGCGCGAAGCCATCTGCATGGCATCCATTAAATCAACATCGCCGTCGCCGTCGCGGTCTAGAAATCCGGAAAGAACGGGGTTATTAGCACCTTGGGAACCTTGAACGTTTCCGCTTTTCAGTAAACCTAATACTAAAGGAATTAAAGTCGGCAAAAAGGATTGAATAACGCGCGGGTCTAAGCCCGTGCGATTGGCAACCTCTTGTATCATTGCTTGAAGCTGAGGCGCGCTAAATAGCAGATCGAGGATTTGATTATTGGGCTGCATTCCGCCGAACTGATTGACCAATTGTTGGGCTTGATATTCGCCTTCGTTGGTGCGTTTTTCTTGGAGGCTAGAGCGAACGTGCTTGCCGACAATTCCGACGACAGATTGCATGGTATCCGGACTGGTTCCCGACGCAGTGCTTAACTGTTGTACGGCATTGAAAAGTCCGGTTAGTTGACTGGAATTTGCTTCTTGGTCGGGGTTATCCAGGGCGTTGAGAAGGGTATTGAATAAGCTCATAAGTTAAGTTCGTGTAAGGTTTAGTTTGGCAAACCGGGCTTAGGAGAAAACCCTCAAATTGCCCGGTTGGGAGTGCGCTTTGAGTATTGTTTTAGCGATCGCCGCCCGGTAGGGGGCCGAGCATTCTGGGGCCGTTCACAGATTCGCGGTAAACTTCAACTTTTTCGTTGTATTCAATGGGCAAAACAGCAACGACATTCTCATGAGGTCTGGGAATAATCACCCAGGATTCTAAGGTCGCACCGTAAGCGTTTTCAACGGCAGCAATTCCGGCATCCATCGCCGCTTTCACTTCGGAAACATCCCCCCGAATGTTGACGGTAAAACGAGCGCTTCCGACTCGGATGTAACCCACCAATGTAACGCGCCCTGCTTTGACCATCGCGTCTGCTGCTGCAAGGATGCCGGGAAACCCTTTGGTTTCCAGCGCTCCAACTGCCTGTGGCATAGCCTGTACTCCTTAATCCGTAACTATGTATTGGACGTATTTGACGAGCGTCTGATTACAACGCAACCTCAATTGTACGGCCCTATGCAGCAATTGTACGGGACGATATGGCTGAATTAATGTGATACTGTGGAGAGTTGATGTTCGCTCTCCTCTCTTCACCTCCCTTATCAAAGTAAGCTCGAAGAATTTTAAAGAATCAAAAGTTGCAATGACAAAAACAGTTTGGTTATTTCCCGGACAAGGTTCGCAAGCCGTCGGGATGGGTGCAGATCTCAAAGATTTACCGGCGGCGCAGGCTAAGTTGGCGCGGGCGGACGAGATTCTGGGTTGGTCGGTTCTCGATGTTTGTCGGGGAGAGGAAAGTCAGTTGGCGCGCACGCTGTACACTCAACCTTGTTTGTACGCGATCGCGTCGATTTTAGTTGATGCTTTAGCCGAAGGCAACCTCAAACCCGATTTTGTCGCCGGTCACAGTTTGGGCGAGTACGTGGCGCTGTATGCGGCGGGTGTCTTCGATTTTGAGTCGGGATTGCGCTTGGTTAAGCGCCGCGCTGAGTTGATGGATACGGCGGAAGGCGGGAAAATGGTCGCGCTGCTGGGGTTCGATCGCGAAAAACTTCAAGATTTTATTGACAAAACCGATGGTGTTGTGCTAGCAAACGATAACAGCGATGGGCAAGCGGTGATTTCAGGAACCCCAGAAGCAGTAGATGCAGTGGTTGCAAGCGTCAAAACAAAAAAAGCGGTCGCTTTAAACGTTTCGGGCGCGTTTCACTCCCCCCTCATGGCGGAAGCGGCGCAGGAGTTTGCCGCCCTCCTAGAACCCATTCCCTTTAACGATGCTGCCATTCCCGTCCTTTCCAACGTCGATCCCACCCCTTGTACCGAGGGCGCGCAACTCAAAGAACGCCTGGTGAAGCAAATGACGGGTTCGGTACGCTGGCGGGAAATCATGGCAAAGTTGCCGGAATTGGGCGTAGAAAAAGCAGTCGAAATCGGCCCCGGACAAGTCCTAGCAGGCTTGCTCAAACGCGGCTACAGCGCGATCGCGCGCGAAAATATTTCCAGTGCGTCAGACGTGGCAAAGGTGCTATAGACTTGAGCTTTTTCGATCGCGTTCGGGAAAAGACAACTCGGTGGCTCGCAGCCCCGAGCGGAAAGACTTTTACTGGCATTGACTCAGAATCTCCTGGCGAGCATCCTCTCGAGGAGCTCCCCTCAGAACAAGCGCAACGCATTCGCGATCGACTCGAAAGCCTCCCGCTCCCCAACGCCCTTTTAAAGGACGAAATCGCAACCATCGACGATGCAATTGCGCGGTGGCGCTCAAAACCTCACCGCCATTGCAACGCTCTAGCGATTCTCGGAAATTCCGTAGAAGCGATCGCGCACATCGTCGGTACGGGGCTAGAAGAACAACAGCGCGAAGCCAGCCTTTCGATGCGAATCTTGCAGTGGAGCGAACGTCCGTTAGATCTCCACGCGATCGAGAACCGACTCGTGACTCAACTCGGACGCGGATTGCCCCTCAGCGCAGAACGCGCCCCCGAAATCGTCCTCATCCCCAACCTCAGTTGGTGTTTTCTTCGCAGCGCCGACGGACTTGACGGAATTGAATATCTGTGGCGCGCGATCGCGTTCGCTGGCGATCGCTTTGGGATTTGCATTCAAAGACTATGTAAGCTCGGTCATTGCTGGTTTGTTAGCCCTCTTTGAAGCGCCCTATCGCGTGGGCGATCGCGTCAAAATTAAAGACTATTACGGCGAAGTTGTCGGCTATGGTTTGCGGGGAATTCGCTTGCAAACGCCCGATGATAATCTCGTATTGAAAGTTAGCGCGATCGCTAATGCAACATCTCTTTGTATTTTTGTTGCGCTTCGGGACTATCGACAACCAGTTCGACTCGCACTCTAACGTTACCATTGTGTTGATATCGCGCGATCGCGGCTAGCGCTTCTGCGGCAGCTTGGGGGGAACTAAACTCTGCACTGACCGGATAGTGTCCGTCTCTTACCACACCCAGACTTTCATCAAGACCGGCGATTTCTTCTCGACCGAGTTCGATTTCAGCTAAACGTTGAGTCTCAGAACCGACTCGCTCGATAATTAATTTTTCCGATCGCAGGGGAACTTCCACAATGCGAGTTTCAACTTCTTTACGAACCACAACTTCGCCAATCTTTTGGCGATGGCGCTTGACGACTAATCGCTCTTCAAGCAGGGAAATATTATGCTTTTCATCTACTCTCGGCGTTGTCGCGGGTGCAGTAACATCTTCCTCTGTTTTTTTAGAGTAAGGCGGCAAACCTTCAATCTCGGTATGAGACAGCTTAACATACAGCGCTTTTTGACTCGGCTCGACCGTTTGAATATATTGACCGGGCAACCAGACTAATGAAGAATCCCCCGTAGCATCTGCCGAACGCGAAACGGCTAAATAGAGATGGCGATTGCGATCGACCACAACTTCCTCAACTCGACCGACGACTAAATCTTGCGGGGTAAGGACGCGGTAGCCGACTAAATTCTGCTTTAAAGCATCAGGCAAATCAGTTGGGCTGCGATCGGATTCAATTTCGTAAGGATTCATGCTGGATTTTCTCCTAATACGTTCCAAAAATCGAGAGCTAGCAAGGATTAACGTAATTGATTAATAATTCGTAATTCTTGGTTCAATTTTTCATGGTTTATCTGTTACAAAAGAGTACAGGCAGAGCCTTTCAACAAACTCTACCCGTACTTAAATACTTAAGATTCTAAAATCTTAACCGAGCGATCGAGTAACCGAAGCTTGCCTTCAGGAAAGGCAGAATTCCAACGATTAGAGACTAACAATTAGGGATGGATATCGCCATCAACGATGGGATTTCCATGAGAGTCAATGTTCAGTCGTTCGCGGCGAATCGTTTCTTCCGCGTCTACGGTGGAGCGATCGACTTCCTTGCGAATTTCGACTTCTTCGCGCACGAAAGCTTGCTTTTCTACATTAGCCGTTTCTTCGTAGACTTCCATACGAGCAACTTCACCTTCATCAAACGTTGCTGTACCCGGTGCAACCGCTTCGGTACTGTTCGGAGTCGTGCGTTGAATAACGATGCGTTCTTTCTCAACCGGAACAGACACGCGAGCCGTTTCGGTTTCTACGGTTTTACCGACTGCGACTTCTCCCGTTTTTTGGCGGTCTTTATTCGCAACTAAGCGTTCTTCATAAAGTTTAAGTCTTTGGTGACTTTCCTCGTTCAAATCATAGAGTGAGGGATCGTTATCGTAACGATAATTATCGCGCGTATAGCCAGCGCTAGAGGTTCCTGCGACAGCAGCAGTTGAAGCGGTTGTTGCGGGACGGTAAGTGTCGCGAACTTTCTCTTCGTAGTCGTAATCAACGACCATATCTGTCCGATATTCTGGGAGATGCTCGGCTTGGTCTTTGGTTAACCCTAAAACATAAATCCTATGATTTGCATAATCTACACGCGCCCGTCCAATCGGCAATAAGACTTGCTTTCCAAAGAACCAGAACCCGGTATCAATGACTAGGTAACGTAAGTGACCCGTTTCATCAACTAAAATATCGTGAACGTCACCGATTTTTTCTTCGCCGTCACTGTAAACGCTATAACCTTTAATATCTTCACCGTCAAAAATACGGTCTTTATAGTCGGGATATAGTTCGCTAATAGTTGTTAGAGGCATTGTTATAAATATCCTTGTCGTAATCTAACTTCTCTAGATTATTCGGATTTATGAAATGATGAATCTTTCTGGTGAAGTAAAAAGCAATCTTAGTCTATCCTTCTTAAGAGAGAGGAAAGATATTATTGAACTTTTCACTTGATATTCAGTAGCAAGCGATAAAAGTGGACGGGCGATTTGGTATCATTTGGTCTGTTTCTCCGGCCAATTCACCCAAGTTCGAGCGACTAGCTCGCTGAGCCAGCGGCGCTGTTCTCCATTGAGTACGCCCGAATCAAGCAGGATTTCTGCTTTTAAGTCTTCTAAGCTTTGTCCCTGCTCGCGGGCAATTTGAATGGTTCCCGCGATCGCGGTGGCGATTAACTCTTCGTTAACTGGCTCTTGGCGAAGAGCCATCAGTTCGTCTGGGCTGGTAGGGATGCGATAATTCATAGCGGTGAGGATAACTAAACTGTGATTTTGCAGCAACCCGCGCAAAATGTAAACTTTTGTAAAAAAATCTAATTTTTATGTAACCCGAAGTTTAACCCACAGCAGACGCGGGGACTGTAAAGAGACGATTAAGATCGTAGATTTGCCAAATAAAAAACTGTAAAGATGAAAGAACTCCTTTATCTCGAAATACCTACGCCAGACACCGAAGCCGTTCGCGACTGGCTCCACCACGCGCAGATTGCCGAGGGTTTGGCGGCAACCCCCACACCAGATGGAGTGCGTCTGGCTGCATTCTCCAATCCTTCAATCGCAGCCGCCTCGATTTCGGAAAACGAACTCTCAATTTTCACTTGGTCGGTGCAACGGACGACTTATCTAAAAGTCTTTCGCTGGGGAAGTCAGGAACTTGCCGGAGAACGACAAGTTCTTAAGCGCTTGGTTCGGGAAATCCGATCGCAGTTTCCCCCTCATTATCCGGATCCGTCCGCGATCGATCTCGCGCAACAATCTATCTTCGAGGCGCTGACCCCACATTACCCAAAAACCGTCCATTTTTTCCAGAAAATGCCGCAGGGCGAGTACGATCTCAACCGCGTGTATTGGTGGGAAAAGCGCTGGCGCGAGAGCGTTCGCAATCCCCAGCAACCGCAGCAAGTCGTGTTTGACAGTGCGGCGACGGGCAAGGCAGCGGACTACGACCTCATCTATCTCGGCGGCGCTTTAGGCGCAATTCACGCAGCAGTGATGGCGCAGTTAGGCTGGAAAGTTTTGCTGGTCGAGCGTTTGCCTTTCGGACGTATGAACCGAGAGTGGAATATCTCTCGCGCTGAATTTCAAAGTTTAATCGATCTGGGGTTATTTTCTGCAACAGAGTTTGAAAGTTTGATCGCCCGAGAATATCGCGACGGTTTTAATAAATTTTTTGACGGCAACAATCCGCCGCATTTGAAAGCGAAGATTTTGCACACGCCGACTGTATTGAATATCGCGATCGATTCCGAGCAATTGCTGTTATTGTGCGGTGAAAAATTAAAACGGGCGGGCGGTGAAATCTGGGACGAAACTGAGTTTATTCGCGCCGATCTTGCCCCCGATGGAGTAACGGTGCAATTGCGGGAACTGCCCACGGGAACAGCGAAACAAGCGAGCGGTCGTTTGTTGGTCGATGCAATGGGAACCGCCTCGCCTATTGCGTGGCAGCGCAACGGCGGGCGGACGTTCGATAGTGTTTGTCCGACGGTCGGGGCTATTGTTAGCGGTATCGACGAACAGGTATGGGACTCGAATTACGGCGACGTTCTTAATTCTCATGGGGATACGTCTCGAGGGCGACAGTTGATTTGGGAATTATTTCCGGCGGCGGGAGATGATTTGACGATTTATCTGTTTCACTACCATCAGGTTCACCCCGATAATCCCGGCTCTTTATTAGAGATGTACGAAGATTTCTTTACAATTCTGCCGGAGTATCGCCACTGCGAGATGGAAGCGCTGGAGTGGAAAAAAGCGACTTTCGGCTATATTCCCGGACATTTTAGCGTCGGCAGCCGCGATCGCGCTATTGCCCGCGATCGACTCATTTCCATCGGCGATGCCGCATCCTTGCAATCGCCCCTTGTCTTTACCGGATTCGGTTCCCTAGTCCGCAACCTCTCTCGCCTTACTACCCTCCTCAACGTTGCTTTGAAGCATGATTTACTCGCCGCCGAACACCTCGAGCAAATCCGCGCTTACCAAAGCAACCTTGCTGTAACTTGGCTATTTTCTAAAGGGATGATGGTTCCCACCGGGCAAATCTTACCTCCGGAACGCGTGAATGCGATGCTCAATACCTTTTTTGGGTTACTCGCTAACGAACCCCCTGAAGTTGCCGATACGTTTATTAAAGATCGCTTTGATTGGCTGACGTTCAACCGCCTCGCCTTCAAGGCAGCAAGGATGAATCCTCGCTTGGTTCCTTGGATTTGGCAGCAGGCGGGTGCGAAGGATTTCTTGCGCTGGCTGGGGAGTTATTTCGCCTTTGCCTTGGACTCGTTGATTGCTTTTCTTTTCGCTTGGTTGCCGGATATTTTACCGCGCTGGCAACCGTGGCTGGAAAAGAATAATCCCGCCTTATGGCTGCGTTTGTTGAGTTTTAGTTATAGCATTACCGCCGGTTTGGGGCAGCGCTATCGCAGTGGGGTAAAAGTGGACAGTCCGCCGTTGCCGGTTCGCGTTTAAGGCGCTTCGTACAGAATCCGAGTTCGGGTTAAGGGTTGTCTTATTGCTCCTTTTTCTGACGAAGAAATTCAGAAGGCGGCAAAAGAGAGCATTGGGCTTTACTGCCTATCTCGAACTCGGGTTATCGGGCTTTGTCAGTAAGTGGCGGTTTTAACGCAATTCTGGGACAATTAGAGTTAGCAGGTTAGGCAATAGAAGCCGCTGTCAAGATGACATTTAATTTGTCAAGATGACACTAATTTGACAACGATGACAAATAATTTGTCAATCGACAGAAACCCTTACTATAGCTTAAAGCCCGTGACGAGGATTGAACTCGTGACCTCACCCTTACCAAGGGTGTGCTCTACCACTGAGCCACACGGGCGGCTTGATATTTTGATGTGCGGATTGCGGAGAAATCCAGCACTAGATTTTTTGTGGTGGGCCGAGCTGGATTTGAACCAGCGTAGGCGTAGCCAGTGGATTTACAGTCCACCCCCATTAACCGCTCGGGCATCGACCCTTATTTAATTCCACGGTTTACTATATTAGCAGAGGTTTAAACAAATTACTACTCTTTGTGAAAAAAAAATCGAGAAGCAAAGGGCCACAAGCCCAAACTGCCTGCTAGGATTGAGTTTGAGCTTTCTCAGTCGGGGGTTGGGGGAGCGTGGATAGTACGATGGCGCGGAAAGTCGCTTTCGTCGTAAATTTCCCCAACGAGTTCTTCGAGGATATCTTCGAGGGTGACTAAACCCACGGTTCCCCCGTATTCGTCAACCGCGATCGCGATATGAACCCGCTGCTGTAACATCTCTTTGAGCAAATCGGCGACGCGCTTCGTTTCAGGGACGTAAAATGGCGCATCCATTGCAGCAATAACGGGAGTATGACCGCCCGATGATACGGCTGCGCTGTAGCGCAAGGCTTCCTTGAGGTGAACGATACCGACAATTTTATCTTTCGATTCGCCTTGAACGGGAATGCGGGAGTAGCCGGTTGCCAAACACAGTTCGACGACATCTTGCAAGCTAGCTTCGTGGGAGATGGTGCGCATTTCGATGCGCGGTTTGACCACATCTTTGGCCATTAGGCGATCGAGCATTAAAGCTTTGTTCAGCATTTGGTGCTTGTAGATATCTAAAGTTCCCTTGCTGCCGAGAATCTCAATAGTTAGCTGAAGGTCGTTGAGTGTCGTACTTTGGGGGGCATTCTTGCCGTGTTGTTTGTGGAACAAGCGAATCATTTTTTGGGTAATCGTTTCAATCGCGCTGATAATGCCAAACCACGATAAGAAACGCGACAGCCAAAAAATCGGGCGTACCACGACTTTAAAAATCGGCATGACATTACTGATTGCTAAAGATTTCGGCGAAATTTCCCCAAAAATTAGCACCAATATTGTAATAATGGCGGTGGCAATCCCTAGCCCTGCATTGCCCAGCCAAAGAGCAAATAAGTTACTGGTGAGAACGGTTGAAAAGTTATTGACTAAGTTATTCCCGATTAAAAGTGTGGTAATAAATCGGGCGCGATTTTGTAAGACCAGTCGAAAAATCCCGCTGGGATCGCCTTGCTGCTTAATCAGTCCTCGCAGCTTGAGGTCATCCATTGCGGTAATTGCTGTTTCCGAGCCTGAAAAGCAAGCTGACAAAACGAGCATCATGACAATAACGGCGACATCGAGCCAAATCGAACCGAGGAGAGGTTGGAGTTCGGTGGCAGCGACCAATCGAGGGACTTGAAGGAAGTCGAGCGAATTATAGATGCCTGACACAAAAAAAATTTGTTAACGAAAGAATTGAAAGTTAAAGAAAGCAACGGACTGGTAGAGCCGTTGCTTTCTCAAATCGAACGAGTTCGGCTTCCCGTCTAGGGAACGGCGTAGGCAGTAGAGACAGCCCAAACCAAGAGTAAAGCAATGCTCCCAAAGACTAAAACCGATGAAATGGCGATGACGATAGGCTTATCGGCATTCTTGAATTTCATGATTCCGCGATCGAGGTCTGACATAGCCAATTCGTCCTTGTTTATTCGGTAATCTTCAGCAAAACTTTATCTTCTAGATTCCGATGAATCCGGCGTTTTGCCATCCCTATTTTACCGAAAAAAATAAAACGTCAGAACAGTTTGCTTAGGTTTGGGGTCGATCGCGCGCTGCGTCGGGGGCAAATCTCGTTAAGTTCCAGAAAGACCCATTAGCGATCGCGCCCATTCCTTAACAAAAAGTAAACACACCTCAAACCAATCAAGACAGCGCCTAGCCGTTAAGCCTACTGCTACATCCCGCGATCGATGCGCTATCGTGGTAGACAACGATCGCGCGGCTATTTGGCGAACGTGTCCCACTCCTGTTTTTGAGGTTCCCTCGAAAACAGGGAACACTAGAGAAATGCGATGAAGAAACTGTTGCTCTTTGGTCTATTTGTTGTCGGGCTGTGGTTTGCTTTAGCGAACTTCAAAGGCTTAGCAGCCACAGGTCAGTTCGACTCGATTATCCTAGACTTTCGCGAAGATGTTCCGGTACAAATCGAGCGGGAATTAGCCGCGATCGCACAACAATATCATGTTAACCCTCGCATCAATAGCGAATTCTCCCAAACCGACCATATCTACATTGTCAAAGGCGACAAACAAACGCTCCAATCCCTCCGTCACTCAGAACTCAAAGACGTTACCGAATACATCGAACCCAACTACCTTTACAGCGCGCTCACGCCGCCTAACGACCCCGATTACAGCAAGCAATGGAACTTGCACAACATCAACGTCGAACAAGCTTGGGATGAAACCAAAGGCGCGGGCGTAACCGTTGCGGTTATCGATACCGGCGTAACCCAAGTTCCCGACCTCAAACAAACCAAGTTCGTTAAAGGCTATGATTTTGTTAGCGATCGCGTCGAAGCTACCGATGATGTCGGCCACGGAACCCACGTCGCCGGAACCATCGCCCAATCTACCAACAACGGTTTTGGTGTAGCCGGTATTGCCTACGAAGCTAAAATCATGCCCATTAAAGTCCTCGGACAAGGCGGCGGAACCGTTGCCGATATTGCCGAGGGTATTCGCTTCGCTGCCGATAACGGCGCGCAAGTCATCAATATGAGCTTGGGCGGTCCGGGGGAAAGTAGCCTGCTCGAAGAGGCGATTAAATACGCTTACAACAAAGGTACGGTTATTATTGCCGCTGCGGGGAACGAAAACCGTAACTCTGCCTCCTACCCCGCGCGCTATCCCAACGTTCTCAGCGTTTCCGCCCTCGATGCAGCCGGAAACAAAGCCCCTTACTCCAACTTCGGTGCGGGCGTAGATATTGCCGCTCCCGGCGGGAGCGAAGATGCAAAAATCGTTCAACATACCATCGATCCCAGCACCGGCGAACCCGCTTTTCTCGGGTTTCAAGGAACGAGTATGGCTGCACCCCACGTCGCGGGTGTTGCGGCTTTGATTAAAGCCTCCGGGGAATATAGTCCTGAAGAGGTTTACAACATCCTGCAACAATCTTCGCGCAAAATTCAAGAAGACCCCCTCAATCACTTCGGTGCGGGGCAACTCGATGCAGGTGCAGCCGTCCAACTCGCCCTCAAAGGTCAAATCACCTTTAAAGATTTCTTCCGCTGGCTGCGAGACAATGGCTACCTCAATCTGCGTTTTTGGTTCGATGGTGGCGTAGTTGCCCTCGCTCCCAAAATTATTATGGTGCTAGGGTCTTATCTGCTCGCCTTTCTGATGCGTAACTATTTCCCGTTTGCGTGGAGTTGGTCGCTGTTTAGCGGCTTAGTGGCGGGGAGTTCGGGTTTATTTTTCTTGCGCGGCTTCTATATTTTCGACCTTCCCCAATGGCCTTTCCGCGTTCTCGGCAGTTCGATTCCGGAGTTGGGCAATGCCGTCCAGGGCGGAATTTCACTCAATCCGCTGTTTGCGAGCGTTTTGATTCCGGCGGGTTTAGTCTTGCTGTTGCTGGGGCATCCCGTGGCGAAATGGTTCGCGATTGGCACGGCGCTAGGCGTTGCTTCCTGTTTGGGCGTGTATGCGGTTGTGTCGCCTGCGGTTTGGGGTTTGGGAACGGGCTGGCTGGCGAGTGCGTTCTTAGGGGTTAATGCGCTGTTATGTTTCGGTTTGGCGCGGTTGGCAGCGAAGCCTGCGTAGGTTCGAGCCTCTGAGTTGACACTCCCCGCTCTCTCATAGACGGGGATTCTTGGTTCACCGCTTCGACAAGCTCAGCGACCACGAGACCACTTAGAGTAGATACCTTGCCGTGTCTACTCGCCTAGGTGGGACTCTCCCCAAGCGACTTCGGGTATGCTCTACCCTAGTTAAATTACTTCAAGTTCTTTCGATTGTAATTACGAATTACGAATTATCAATTACGAATTACTTTGACTGATCTGGGTGCAACTCGGCACGAATACAAATAGGGCTTCTGCAATTTTGATTTGATCGCCGTCGAGGGCGTAAGTTCCGCCGACCAGAAAATCAAGCGCGCGCTGTCCTTCTTCGCGCCCGAAGTGTGTCATTTTTAAAACGACAGATTTGCGCGATCGCAAGGCTTCGATAACGGATTCCATCTCTTCTAAGGAGTGGGGTTCGAGAATGCACAATTCGGAATCCGTGCTGTCAAAAGGAGTATAGCTAGAAAGGCGATCGCGGGTAACATCCGGAGTGCTTCGGACAGCACGTTCTGGCTCGAAGTAAGGCGGTTGAAATTTTTCAAAACGAAGGGCAGTTTGTTGCCAAGAACGAGACGGACTGACGGGCGTTTCAACAGCCGCCGCGCGAGAACGCAAAGGCGTGGCTTGTACGGCGGGGACTGGGTTCACAGCAAAGTGAATGGGGTTACTTGCCCAACTTCTGAAATCGGGGGCAATGCGTCTCAATTTTTGTAAGATCGATTCGTTAACCCAAAGCACCAAGGGAAAATTAAATTTCCGAGCAAACTCGTTACGCGCGAGATTCGTCGCTCTGAGGATGGTGTCGAGGTTGAGGGTAGACTCTAATCCCGATACTAATAAGCCTTCTGGTGGAGTTTGCAAAGACTGTTCGATTGTGGCGAGCAGCGTATTAGCAGAGCGCGGTACAGTGAGTTCCCAGAGTGCCATTCCCGTTAAATCGAGCAATTGGCTGGCGATTTCTTGCCGCAAACTCGAACTTTCGCAGCAGGCTAAAATCAGCGAAAATTGACCTTGCGAAAGGGAGATTGCCCGCGCGAGTTGTTTGAGCGCGAGGGAATTATCGGGGGTGGGGCTTGCCGTTTCGAGGGCGAGCGGCGTTCGCTGGGATGAATAAGCCATTGCGATCGAAAGTAATATCTAAGTTGAGGGCGCGATCGGTGTTGGGTATTGTTAAGTTGAGGGTTTATCCGGGTACGCCTGAGAACGCTGGGAACTTCGCCTCAATTTTCGCTTATTTTTGCCGGGAGGCTGAACGAGTGAAAATGATTCTGCGATCGCGCGCTACGGAACCGAAATAGCGATGCACTCCCTCCTCTTTACTCTATCATTTACAATCGCGGGTTAATTAGAGAGAAAAACCCGCGAACTCCTACTCTACCCTTGAGAGGGAGAAATTTACACAGAAAGTTTACCGAGAGTTCGATCGCGAAAATTAAAAGATCGGAATTTCTTCAAACTCTAGCTTAGAATAGCGCTACGGAAATGAGAGAGAGCCAGAAAAGACGCGATCGCCAAAGCTCCGAAAGTGAGGGAAAGACGAGATGACCATTCAGTTTGGCAGAGAAATTTGCGGCAACTTAGAGATTGCAGACTCGCGAGAATGGCTGGTAACAAATGGCATCGGCGGTTATGCTTCGGGAACGATTTCAGGAATCACGACGCGGCGCTATCACGGCTTGTTAGTTGCTGCCCTCAAACCGCCGTTAGGACGCACGCTATTGCTGGCGAAACTGGATGAGATGGTGTGTTACAACCAAAATTATTATCCCCTCTACGCCAATCGCTGGCACGACGAAGCGATCGCACCTCAAGGATATCGCGAGATCGAAAGTTTTGCCCTCGAAGGCTCTATTCCCGTTTGGACGTTCGCCTGCGCCGACGCGCTACTGGAAAAACGGATTTGGATGCAGCAAGGGGAAAATACCACTTACATTCGCTATACCGTAACCCGTGCCAGTCAGCCGCTCGCCCTCAGTTTAAAAGCGTTGGTTAACTACCGCGACTATCACAGTCAAACCCAAGGCGGCGATTGGAAAATGCAGGTAGATGCGGCAGAAAATCGGTTGAGCGTGATGGCGTTTGAAGGGGCAACGCCATTTTATCTGTTTGCTGAGATGGAGTCAGGAGCAAGCGTACCTCATTGGAGGGCAGTGCATGAATGGTATATCGGTTTTGACTTAATTCGGGAGCGGGAACGCGGTTTGCCAGATCGCGAAGATCGGCTCCACGCGGGCGATGTGGATGTAATGCTGGCGGCGGGCGATTCCCTGACGATTGTTGGTAGTACCTCCGCTCAACGCCCGATTGCTGGCGCGATTGCCCTAGAAAAACAACAAAGTTGCGATCGCGATTTGCTCCAACGTTGGCGCGTCGTTTCTCCCTCTCCTTCTGCCCCGGATTGGGTCGAACAGTTGGTTCTTGCTGCCAACCAGTTTATCGTCGAGCGCGCCCTGCCGGAAGAACCAAACGGCAAAACCGTTATCGCGGGCTATCATTGGTTCGGCGATTGGGGGCGGGATACAATGATTAGTCTGCCCGGTTTGACGTTAACTACGGGACGTGCAGAGATTGCCCGCACGATTTTGCTGACTTTTGCCCGTTACTGCAATGGCGGAATGTTGCCCAATGTCTTCCCGGAAGCGGGGGAAACGCCACACTATAATACCGTAGATGCGGCTTTGTGGTATGTGGAAGCGGTGCGCGCTTACTGGGCGGCAACGCAGGATAAAACTGCCCTCGAGCAACTGTTTCCCGCCGTTGCTGAGATTATTGCTGGCTACCGCGACGGCACGCGCTATCGCATTCATCTCGATTCCGGCGACGGCTTAATTTATGCGGGTGAAGCGGGCGTGCAACTGACTTGGATGGATGCGAAGGTGGGCGATTGGGTGGTTACGCCGCGCATCGGCAAACCCGTTGAGATTAACGCGCTTTGGTACAATGCTTTGGGTGCGATCGCAAGCTTTGCCCGCGAACTCAATCAACCCGCCGACGAGTACGAACGTCTTGCCCAACAAACCCGCAAAGGCTTTCAACGCTTCTGGAACCCCGACCTCGGTTACTGCTACGATGTCCTCGATACGCCCCAAGGTAATGATGCGTCCCTGCGTCCCAATCAAATTTTTGCCGTCTCCTTACCCGAAATCGGAACGACCTTATTAGGGCATACACAAAACGAAGCGATTGTCAAAATTGTCGCCCAACATTTATTAACTTCCCACGGACTGCGCTCCCTCTCACCCCAAGACCCTCATTATGCCGGATTTTACGGCGGCGAGCGCGTGCAGCGAGACGGAACTTACCATCAAGGAACGACTTGGGGCTGGTTGTTGGGGCCGTTTGTACGCGCTCACCTGCGAGTATACAACAATCCGCAAGCCGCGCGCGCCTTCCTCGCACCAATGGCACACCACCTCCAAGATGCTTGCGTTGGCAGTTTGAGCGAAATCTTTGACGGCAACGCACCGATGAGTCCTCGCGGTGCGGTAGCGCAAGCTTGGACGGTGGCGGAAGTGTTGCGGATGTGGGAATATTTGGGGCTTTAGTGAATAATTGACAATTGGTAATGGGCGAATGGCGCTGAAATAAGAGTTGAAAAATCGCCTGTAGAGACGTTGACTTGCAACGTCTCTACTACATTGACAAGCTTAAAACCGTGGGTAAAGATGATGGAGTTTAACCCGAGCATCTTCCGTTGTAAATTGCCATTTTACCACGGATTTCTCCCGATT
>NZ_JACJSM010000040.1 GCF_014698145.1 Oscillatoria sp. FACHB-1406
GATTCTAAAAAGGGCGAAAAACCTCGGTATCAGAGCGTGAGAAACCGAGGCCGAGCTATGTCGCACAGAGGGCTACTATTTGTCGTGCGGAATGTGGGTTATTAGTCGATCTGACGGCGGAATTTCCCGAACCGAAAGCGGTACGCGCGGGCAAAACCTATCTCTGCGTTCCCACTTTAGATGCGGGTTGCCTACCTGTTTCTGTTTTGCGAGAGCTTGCTGCGACAATTTCTACCTGGCAGGGGAAAACTTATATTCACTGTGCGGCGGGATACGGACGCTCTGCAACTGTGGCAGCAGCGGTGTTAATCTTGCGAGGCTGGGATAAGGAAAACGTTGAAGCGTATTTGCAATCTGTTCGTCCGGGAGTCGCGCTGAATGCGACTCAACGAAGGGCGATCGCGCGATTTTAGCAATACATTATTCATAGTTTATAACTCATAATTTAGATGATTCGTTACCCGCCACTCATCTTAACTTTATACCCTAGTTTCGTTAACAACTCGACTAATTTCTGTTTGTGTTCTCCCTGAAGTTCCAGCATATTATCTTTAGCCGTTCCTCCCGTTCCACATTGAGTTTTAAGCTGTTTGAGCAATTGGTTTAAGGTTTCGGGCGTGCATTGAAATCCAGTGACTTCGGTAACAGTTTTCCCTTTACGCCCTTTACGGGAGGCTTGAACCCGCAGTTGTTGCTGTTGGGGCGGCAGTTCGGGAACGGCTCGCGCGATCGCAGCTTCATTCTCAACGTTGCCAAATTCTTGATAAACAATCCGTTTTTTGGAAGCAGACATTTGGGAAATTAAAAATTAAAAATTTACAACCCTCAATTATTCATTATTCACTATTCACTATTCATTATTAAAACACGATCGCGCACCCATCGGCTCGCGATTCCGTGGCAGCCACCAAAGCCTTGCCCCAACGCAAAATCATCTGACCCTTACCAAATTCGCTAACATTCGCGGTAATACCGACATTATGCCCGCGTTCGGCTAAAGCGGAGGCTAGTTGTCCGGGGACGCGAGATTCGAGCAACACGCGATCGCGCGTCAAAAAACGCCATCTGGGAGCATCGAGCGCGGCTTGCGGGTTAAGCCCGTAATCCACCAAATTCACCGCCATTTGTAAATGCCCTTGGGGCTGCATCTGTCCTCCCATTACGCCAAACGGTCCGAGCGGTTCGCCGTCTTGGGTCAGGAAACC
This sequence comes from Oscillatoria sp. FACHB-1406, assembly GCF_014698145.1. NCBI lineage: Bacteria > Bacillati > Cyanobacteriota > Cyanophyceae > Oscillatoriales > Oscillatoriaceae > Oscillatoria > Oscillatoria sp. FACHB-1406. The sequence continues at coordinate 1,206 of NZ_JACJSM010000040.1, forward strand.
GGGAATAATGGTATGAAAAGGGCGCTTTCCCGGCGCGTACTGATTCGGATGTCCCGCCGCGAGCGTAAACCCAGAAGCACGATTTTGTAAGGCAATTCCCGTTCCCGGCACTAAAATTCCGCTGCCAAACCCCGAAAAATTGGATTGAATAAACGACACCATCATGTCGCGATCTGCCGTACAAAGATACACCGTACCGCCATCGGGAATACCGGGTTCGGCGTTGTTAATCGCTTGCAATTTAAGCAGTTGGCGGCGTTGGGCGGCGTAGCTTTTATCGAGCAATTGTTCGATCGGAAATTCAAGGAAATTCGGATCGGCAATGTAACGATTAAGATCGGCAAAAGCGAGCTTCATCGCTTCAATTTGTAGGTGCAAGCTTTCCACCGATTCCCGGGGAAAGTTCCCCAACTCAAAACCTTCTAAAATATTGAGAGCGAGGAGAGTTGCAATTCCTTGGGTATTGGGAGGCATTTCCCATACAGTTAACCCTCGATAAGTGGTAGAAATGGGGCGTACCCATTCGGCAGTATGAACCGCCAAGTCTTCTCGGCTCAAATAACCGCCCGTCGCTGCGGCAAAATCCGCGATCGCGCCGGCAATTTCGCCGCGATAAAATGTCTCTTCCCCCGCCGACGCGATCGCGCGCAAGGTGCGAGCGTGTAGCGGACTTCCCCACAATTCCCCCACCTCCGGCGCGCGATCGCCCGGAAAAAAGACTTCTTTAAAGGGCTGAAACTCTGGCTCGGTTAGGGGTAGATAAGTTTTTTCGGCTCGTTTCCATGCTTGCGCCGTCATCGGAGAGATAGGAAAGCCTTCCTCTGCATAACGAATAGCGGGTGCAAACAGTTCCTCAAACGGCAAACTCCCCCAACGCTCCCAGAGTTTGCCCCAAGCCGATACTGCGCCCGGAACCGTGACGCTTTGCCAGCCCAATCCCGGGATGCGCTCTTTCCACAAGAAGTCGGTACGCTCCAAGTGTTTTGGACTGCGCCCCGAAGCATTCAAACCCTGTAGTTCTTTGCCATCCCAAACGATCGCGAAAGCATCGGAACCGATACCATTAGAAGTAGGCTCGACCACCGTCAGCGCGATCGCGCTCGCTACGGCTGCATCCACCGCATTACCGCCCTTCAACAGCATTTCCATTCCCGCTGTCGCTGCTAGGGGCTGACTGGTAGCGATCGCTCCCCGACTGCCCAAAATGACTCGTCGCGTGGAAGAATAGGGATAATCGAACAGAGACGGGAAATTCATTGACTTTCGAGCCGGGGGTTGCAAATGAATTATCCGTTATTTTGAGCGATTGAGGGGACGCGGCAACCATTTTGCTGCGATCGCGTCTTGAAGATTTTGGAAAAGGTGCCATGTAGCACTTGCTTTTTTTCCAATAACAATTTACGAATCAAAAAGCGCAATGAACTTCAAAAGATCGCCTTTCAAGTTAACCTTCTTCTGGGTATTTTTCGCCTTACTGGGAACAAACCTTGGAGGAGCAGTTTTTGATGCGCGATCGCCCCTATCTTTTCTATCCGCTGCCCTCGCGCAAGACTCCGATGAAAAACCGCCTAGCCCCCTCGAGATCGCTCCCCCCGATCCTCTAGCTCCTGAAGGCTTTCTTTCGCCGCTGCGGATTAAAAAGTTCGAGCAAGACTTGGACGCATTGAACGCTCGTGCCGTTGCCGAACTTGCAGCAAAAAATGGGGATGCTGCTTTTGAGATTTGGTATCGGGAACTGCGTTTGTGGCGAATTTTAGGACGTTTGGAAGAAGTGAAAGCTTTGGGAAGGGTGGGAAATATTGCATGGCAAGAAAGCCGCAGTCCGGATATTAAAATTATTACTAAACGTTTAAATGTTATTGAGGCTGAAGTTAAAACCGAAGGCGCAACAGACCAAGCAATTCTGGGCGCTCTCGCAACAGCTTACGAGCAAGTCCGCGAGTTTAAAGCGGCTGCGGCAACCTACAATTTAATCTTAGAAAATGCACGTCGCGAAAACGATATGCCCACTGTTGAAAGGGCTTTAAGAGCGCAGGGCGAACTTTATTTGACTTGGTTTGACTATCCGTCGGCAGCCCTCGTTTACGAGCAACTTCTCGGCATCGCTCGACAACAGTTTGACGATTTTAATACGTTTACTTACCTGGAAAAACTCGCTTATATTTACGATCGTTCCCTCGAAACAGAAAAGCGAGAAAATGTCAAGATGATTTTGCTTGAAAAAGCCGTAGAAATTGGGGAGCAATTGCGAGCGAGCTATCAAAAGAAACAGGATGTTGCAAAACTTTTAGCCACACAAATTTCCCTCGCCCAAAAGTATGAAGCTCTCGATCGCGCCGAAGTAGCCAGCCAAATTTATCAAGCTACTTTTACCCTTGCTTGGGAGCAAAAACAAATGGCTCGCGCCAGCGAAGCCCTACAGAAACTTGCAGAACTCTACGAACAGCATAACCAACTCGATTTTGCAGTTCAGGTGTACGAGGAGCAGGCGAAGGTACAAACGATATCTGGCGATCGCTACGGATTAATGAATACCTACGACCGCATCGGTTTAGCCCACCTCCAACGCCGCGATCCCCAGCAAGCACTATCATCTTTTGAGTCGGGGTTACAATTGGCGCGATCGCTTTCCTATCGAGAAGCGTATTTTCAAACGCAAATCGAGAGAATTCGGAAAAATGAATAAAGCAGTTTGTTGTTAATTGATTAATTGACGGTTAAATTATATCGACCGCGATCTTTTGACTCGTAACCATTAACAATAATATGGTAAGTGCCATCGCGAGGTAAGGTCAGGGTAAGTCTTGAATTACTATTATCTTCGCTCAAATCGTCGTTTTCTTCAAGAACTTTGCCATTGTCATCAGCAATTAACACATAAGTATCGAAATCCGTACTGTCTACAGAAATAGTTACAGATTGACCCGCACGACCTTGAAAGTTGTGAACATCGTACAAACTTTTATCCTCATCCAGAACGTTGTCACCCTCTTCCAAAGCGCCTTGAACTTGTAAAATTGGTTGAATATCTGCCGCTCGGGCTGAGGCACAACTCCCCAAGGGTGCGAGCGTCATCAGACCGATCCCAAACGCTAGACCAATTTGTTCGTAAGCTTTGAAGTGTCGATGCGCCATAACAAATTTCGCCTCAATTAAGCCAACAAATTTATGAAGACGAAGAATTTATAGGTACTGTTCCTCATTGTTATTAGATGTCCCCGCAACGTAAGGCAACTCAACATGACTTTTAGCAGCGCAACTTTATTTTATTTGGGCTTTTTCCTGGCGTTTCTGAATCTGTGGCGAATCTCTTATTGGGATACTGCCATTGTTACAGCGATCGCGACCGTCGCGATCGCGGGCGTTAAGTCCAGCTTGTGCGTTCGCAGCGAGCAAAACCCGTCCTCTCCTGAGTTCCCGCCTCAAAAGAAGGCTTAATCTAGCAGCGGGGAGGGGATCGCGATCGCGGTGGGACTATTTTTGCTTACCCAAGTGCGTTGCTAATCCCTTTCGATCCCTGGAATACGATATTAATATCGAACTTTTGGAAAGGCGATCTTTGCGATCCCCTGTAAGAACTTATTCGATATCAGCCGTATCTCCCCTCAAACAAGCATCTCTCCCCTTAGATAGATGCTACTCCCTCTCGCTAACATTAAACTAAAATTGTTGGATTTAAAAATTAAATCTTTTGAGTAAAAATAACTCAAGAGTAGAGTAACATAAAACCCTTTAAGACCCATGAATAACTGCCCTTTTTGCTCCGGTCAAATGCTTCGTCACATTAGCAACAGACGAATTTTTTGGTATTGTCCGTCTTGCCATCAAGAAGTTCCAAACTTGCAAAGTTTAATTCAGGGTTTAAGTGTCGAGCGCTCTCGTCCCGTCGGGCGTAATTAAAAAGATTAACTTTGAAGACCGAAAAAACCAATATCTTCACCGAGCAGAACTTTCGCCTTTTGTAATAGTAGCGAGCGAAGGAACTGCTCCTTTTGAGTGGCCAGAGTGCAATCCGTACTCTCCAGTCCTATTAGCAATTCAAATACCGTAGAGTGTTGGAGCGGAAAGGGATTAGGGTAGATTGTTGAAGATGATGCGTGCGCGATCGCAAATCGGAAATGTTAAAGCCAGCTACCCGGCAATGCCTATTTATCCTAGCCTCTATCCTGCTTTGGGGATGTCAGGACTTATCTCCCGACAAAACCCAGAACCCAAAGACTACACCGATTAAAAGCCTCAAGAAATTTCCAGCACAACGCAAACTGAAGCCGATACTGCTACAAGGGAAGGTCGTTCGCCAAGCCCCCTTTTTGCAAGGAGGGGCTTACTTGCTGCAAGATGAAACGGGTCAAATCTGGGTCGTTACCAAGCGAGTTTTACCCCCGACAGGAACAGATATCCTCTTTCAAGGCGGGCAGGAGTACAAACAGATTGCGATCGGGAGACGGAAGGTAGGGGAAGTTTACGTGCAAGAATTAGAGAGACTTTCCAGTCAAAAATAATTTGTAATTCGTAGTTTGTAGTTCGTAATTCGTAATTCGTAATTCATAACTCATAACTCATCATTCATAACTCATAATTCATCATTCCTATGTCTCAAAGATCGGGTCAGCGCACGGTCGCCGTTGCAATTCTTTACCAGCAGGGGCGTTTTTTGATGCAATTGCGCGACGATATTCCAGGCATTTATTACCCGGGTTGCTGGGCTTTCTTCGGAGGTCATCTTGATTCAGGCGAAACGCCCTCACGGGCAATCGAACGAGAGCTACACGAAGAAATCCGCTATACTTTACCAGTAGAACCCCTTGAATTTAGACGTTACTGCGAAACTGCGGTTATTCGTCATGTTTTCCATGCCCCTTTAACGGTTGCTCTCGATCGCCTCATCCTTTGTGAAGGTTGGGATATGGCCCTCCTTGCACCCGATGATATCGAACGCGGCGACTTTTATTCACCCAGAGCTAGACAAGTCAGACCTTTAGGTTCCACTCACCGGCAAATTCTTCTCGATTTTCTCGCCAGCGGTTTGCTTCCAACTCGCGAAACCCCCAGTTAAAGAGCGTGGGAACAGAGGACAATGGTGAAAGTGTCACCCCCATCAGCATTGACCGCTAAAGGCGCAACTATTTTAGCAATGACTTCCATCTTGCAAGCGGATGTCAGAAAAATCGGGAAAATATAAAGAGTGTCAACTTATTTTGTTGAATAGAGCGCTCGCCCTCAGAACGCTCTATCGCCCTTGAAATTTCTCAGAATATATTTATTCGTCAGGTTTTTAAAATACGATTCCCCAACCCGTCTATGAAACACCCGCGCAGATTGTTGGCCTCTATTCCCTCTTTTTTCGCGATCCCCGCGCGCCCGAAGCGATCCCCAGTCTGGATTGCACTCTTGGCAGCCTCATCGCTCTTAGCGCCCGCTTTAAGCTCTTCAGCGAAAGCCACCTTGGAAACGAGTCCGAAAGCCCTTGTCGATGAAGTTTGGCAAATTATTAACCGCGAGTTCATCAGCTACGACTTCAATCAAGAAGAATGGTTGGCGACTCGCACCGAACTTTTGAAGCAAGATTATACCTCGCAAGAAGAAGCTTACTCTGCGATTCGTAAAGCACTTAAAGACCTCGGCGATCCTTATACGCGCTTTCTCAATCCGCAAGAATTTGAAGAACTCAGCAATCAAACCACTGGCGAACTATCGGGGATCGGGCTTCGTTTAGAAGTTAACTCACAAACCCAAGTGCTAACCGTTGTCGAACCCTTAGATAATTCTCCGGCTAGCGAGGCGGGTTTGCAAACGGGTGACAAAATTTTGAAAATTGACAGCAAACCGACAACGCTGATGACAGTGGAACAAGCTTCGGAATTGATTCGCGGCGAGGAAGGGACTGAAGTTACGTTGGAAGTCTCACGAGGGATTGAAACTCCGTTTGAGGTTACGCTCAAACGCGCGCAAGTTGAAGTTCCCGTATTGCATTCGAGCCTCAAGCAAGAAGGACAAATGCGCATCGGCTATCTGCGTTTAGATGAGTTTAGCTCTCATGCGGCCGAGCAGATGAAAAAAGCGGTGGAGAAGTTAGAAGCGGACAAGGTAGAAGGGTTTGTATTAGATCTGCGCGGAAATCCCGGCGGTTTGCTGTTCGCGAGTGTCGATATTGCCCGGATGTGGATTGAAAATGGCCCGATTGTAAGGACGGTCGATCGCAAAGGCGGCGATCGCGAGTTTTCGGCCAATCGCACCTCAATTACGAATTTACCGCTTGTTGTCCTCGTTGACGGCTACTCTGCCAGTGCAAGCGAAATTTTAGCGGGCGCGCTTAAGGATAACAAGCGCGCTACGATTGTCGGCACGCGCACCTTTGGCAAAGGTTTAGTGCAATCCGTCCATCCCCTATCGGATGGTTCCGGTTTGGCGGTGACGATTTCTCGCTACTATCCGCCTAGCGGGATTGATATTAATAAAAAAGGCATTCTCCCCGATATTCAACTCGACTCGCGCGAAGAAATTCCGACCGCTTTAAAAGGTACGGGACGGGACGAACAATATGCCAGAGCCGTGAGCGTTCTAAGCAATATTCGTTTGGGACAAAATCGGGCGGCAACGTCAGGAGGGCTGGCAACGACGCAACAGCAATAAAGTTCAGCGCTACGGTTCTGTGCTTTGAATGATTGTACCCACAAAAATTCCGCTTATTCCTGGCAAAGGAGAGCGGAATTTTTGATTTGTATTGAATAATTAATAATGGACCATTGATAACGTTGGTTAGTCATCCGTCCTTCAGTATGCAAACTTTTTTGCGACGATGGAAACAGTTCTGAGGGAAGCGCATTGCCCTCAATTTGACTGCGTTCTCCCCTAGACAAAGTGTTTGAGTTATGATAAAGAGCAGAGAGCGCGGGGAACGGTTCGCTCGCAGTTAGGGTATAACCATCGCGATTGTGCGTGCGGTTTCGCGGAGGATTCTCTCGGTAGAGGATGGAACGGAAGCCGTAAACCTATAATGGGAAAAGGCCTTCTCCTCTTTCGGTACTGAAAAGGTGCGCGCTCGGACTCGGACACCATCGATTAATATCAATGACTGGGCAATTCTCCAATTTTGTAGACTTACTACGTTACAGAGCTTCAAAGCAATCGGAAAAAATCGTTTTTACCTTTTTACCAGACGGAGAAACCGAAGCCGAGAGCCTCACTTACCGACAGTTAGACGAACGGGCGCGCGCGATCGCGGTACGATTGAATTCGTTAAATGCGACGGGAGAACGGGCGCTCTTGCTCTACCCGCCGGGATTGGAGTTTATTGCGGCGTTCTTTGGCTGTTTGTATGCGGGCGTTATCGCCGTTCCCGCCTACCCGCCTCGTGCGAATCGTTCCTTGGAGCGCTTGCAGGCGATTGTTTCAGATGCGGGGGCGGAGTTTGCCCTAGCGACGAGCGGTTTGATGGAGAGTGTAGAAGGCAGATTGACGCATTCTGCCCGCACGCTTTCTTGCGTAGCGACGGATAGTCTTGATTTAGCGCAGGCAAGCGATTGGCAACCCCACCACCCCAGCGCCGATAGTCTGGCGTTTTTGCAGTATACCAGCGGTTCGACGGGCAATCCCAAGGGCGTGATGGTGAGTCATGCCAATTTGATGCACAATTCGGGTTTAATCAATCGCTGTTTTCAGGATACGCCGGAGAGTAAGGGCGTTTCTTGGTTGCCGCCGTATCACGATATGGGGCTGATTGGTGGGATTTTACAGCCAGTTTTTGTGGGCGCTTCGATGACCTTGATGCCGCCGGTTGCGTTTCTCCAGCGTCCGTTAAGATGGTTGCAGGCGATATCGCGCGAGCGCGTCACCACGAGCGGCGCGCCGAATTTTGCTTACGATCTTTGCGTTAACCAAATTACGCCGGAACAGCGAGATACGCTCGATTTGAGTTGTTGGCAGTTGGCGTTTAGCGGGGCTGAACCCGTGCGCGCGGAAACATTAGAGCGGTTCGCGGATTATTTTCGTCCCTGCGGTTTCCGCATTGAGGCGTTTCATCCTTGTTACGGGATGGCAGAAACGACTTTAATTGTTTCGGGCGGTGCGAAACAAGATGCGCCGATTTTACAGAATTTTGAGAGTAAAGCGCTGGAAGAAAATCGCGTTGTTCCCGTTGGGAATGGGGCGCAAGGTAGCACGCTGTTAGTGGGTTGTGGGAAGGCGATTGAAGGGCAGTTAATTACTGTCAATCCCGATACGTTTCAGGTTTGTTCGGATGGGGAAATTGGCGAAATTTGGGTTAAAAATGAGAGCGTTGCGCGCGGTTATTGGGGGCGGGAAACGCTGACCCAGGAGATGTTTAACGCGCATTTGGCGACGGGCGAAGGGCCGTTTTTACGCACGGGCGATCTCGGTTTTTTGCAAGCGGGAGAGTTGTTCGTGACGGGGCGCATTAAGGATTTAATTATTATCCGAGGGCGCAATTATTATCCTCAAGATATTGAAGCGACGGTTGAAGCGAGTCATGATGCGATCCGGGAAGCTTGCGGGGCGGCTTTTGCGGTGGAGGTTGAGGGCGAAGAACGGCTGGTTATTACTTATGAGGTGAAACGCAGCAGCATTCGTTCGTTGAATGGGGAAGAGGTGGGGCAGGCGGTGCGTAAAGCGATCGCGCAACACCATGAGTTACAAGTTGACGCGATCGCGTTTTTAAAAACCGGCAGCGTTCCGAAAACCTCCAGCGGAAAAATTCAGCGTCATGCTTGCAAGGCGGGGTATTTAGCCGGAACTTTAGATGTTGTCGGGGAATGGAAGAAAGCCGTCATCAGTCAGCCGCCATCAGTAGGGACGTTTCATAAAATGTCCGTACAGCAGTTGCCAGCGGACGGCGGACAGGCGACGAGAAGGCAGCCAAAAATTAATCCTGAAACGGCAAAAATTCAAGCTTGGCTGATTGAAAATATTGCGGCCAGGTTAGGATTTTCTCCGCTGGAAATCGATTCGAGGGAGTCTTTTGCAGTTTATGGGTTAGATTCAGTTCAAGCCGTGCGTCTAACCGCCGATTTAGAAGATTTTTTGGGCAGAAAATTATCGCCGACTCTTGCATACGATTATCCCACAATTGAGGAGTTATCGCAATACCTGAGTGGAGAAAATTCGGAAGAAGGTTTATTAAATATTTCGGTGCGAGCGGAAACAGCTTTTAACGAACCGATTGCCATTATCGGTATCGGCTGTCGCTTCCCCCAAGCTAGCAACCCGGAGGCATTTTGGCGGTTATTGCGCGAGGGGAAAGATGCGATTTCTCCGGCGAGCGCGCGCTGGGAAGGGGAAGATTGGGGCGGATTTTTAACGGAAATCGATCGCTTTGACGCGCATTTTTTTGGGATTTCGCCGCGCGAGGTGCGGGAGATGGATCCGCAGCAACGTTTACTTTTAGAAGTGAGTTGGGAAGCCTTAGAAAATGCAGGCATTCCCACCGAACGACTAGGGGGCAGTGCGACGGGCGTTTTTGTCGGGATTAGCAGCAGCGATTACTCGCAACTGCGCTTAAAAACGCAACAGGAACCGGATGCTTATTCGGGAACGGGAAATGCTCACAGTATTGCTGCCAATCGTCTCTCTTATTATCTCGATTTACGCGGCCCTTCGTTGAGCGTCGATACGGCTTGTTCTTCTTCGTTAGTGGCGGTACATTTAGCGGTAAATAGCTTGCAGGCGGGGGAATGCGATCGCGCGATCGCGGCCGGTGTTAACCTGATTTTATCGCCAGAATTAACCCAAACCTTTACCCAAGCGGGAATGATGGCAGCCGACGGACGCTGCAAAACCTTCGATGCAAAGGCGGATGGTTACGTGCGGGGCGAAGGGTGCGGGGCGGCGATTCTGAAGCGTTTGAGCGATGCAGAGCGCGACGGCGATACAATTTTAGCAGTGGTTCGCGGTTCGGCGATTAACCAAGACGGGCGCAGTAACGGTTTAACCGCACCGAATGGAAACGCCCAGCAAGCGGTAATTCGCCAAGCATTGCAGCGATCGGGAAAGGTTGCAGGGGAGATTGATTATCTCGAGGCGCACGGTACGGGAACGGCGTTAGGGGATCCGATTGAGGTAAATTCTTTAAAATCGGTGTTAATGCAGGAACGGACTGCGGAACAAACCCTTTATATCGGTTCTGCAAAAACCAACATCGGGCATTTAGAAGCAGCGGCGGGAATTGCGGGATTGATTAAGACGATTCTTTCGCTGCAAGCTGAAGAAATTCCACCCCATCTCCATTTTACAACCCTCAATCCGCACATCGATTTAACGGGGAGTACCATTGCAATTCCGACGCAGATTGTGGATTGGAAAAAGGGCGATAAGTTGCGCGCGGCGGGAGTCAGTTCTTTTGGGTTTGGCGGGACGAACGCTCACGTTATTGTTGAGGAGTATCGGGGTAATCAGTCATCTGTTATCAGTCATTCATTATCAGAAGCAGCGAAAGGAGCAAAAACGGTTTCTTTGCTCACACTTTCTGCCAAGAATGAGGCGGCGTTAACCGATTTAGCGAACGCCTACCATAACTATATTACTGCTCGTCCCGAAGTTAACTTACAAAACCTCTGTTTCACTGCCAATACCGGACGGACGCAGTTTTCCCATCGCTTGGCTATTTTAGCCCCTTCTTGCGAGCAACTCGAAGCTGAGTTGGAAGCAATTCTGGAAGGGAAAGATACAACTGCGGCGTTTAAAAATACCGTCGCTCCGAGCGCTAAGCCAAAAATTACTTTCCTCTTCACCGGACAAGGTTCGCAATATGCCGGAATGGGAGAGCAACTCTATCAAAACGAACCCATTTTTCGAGCCGCGATCGATCGCTGTGCGGAAATTTTACAGCCGTACCTGGAAAAACCGCTCCTCGATATTTTATACCCCAAAACCGAGACAGATGCGAGCGAAATTTCTCAAACTTATTACACGCAGCCCGCATTATTTTCCGTTGAATATGCCCTCGCGCAATTGTGGCAATCTTGGGGGATAGAACCGAGTGCGGTGATGGGGCATAGTGTCGGCGAATATGTCGCTGCTTGTCTGGCGGGCGTGTTTAGCTTAGAAGATGGGTTAAAATTAATCTCCCATCGCGCAAAACTGATGCAAGCGTTGCCGGGAAATGGCGGAATGGCTGCGGTGATGGCGGATGAAGGAACCGTTGCGGCGGCGATTGTAGGGGAGGAAAATGAAGTCGCGATCGCGGCGATTAATGGAACCCAAAGCGTTACGATCTCGGGAGAGAAAGAAGCCCTCGATCGCGCAATTGCCAGATTGCAGGAAAGCGGGATTAAAACAACCAAACTGCAAGTCTCCCATGCCTTCCATTCGCCCTTAATGGAACCGATGCTTACCGACTTTGAACGCATCGCGCGGGAGATTGAGTATTTCCCCCCAACGCTCGAAGTAGCCGCCAACTTAACCGGGACTTTTGTTTCTCAAGAAATCGCTACGCCCGAATATTGGGTGCAACATATTCGCCAACCCGTCCGCTTCGCCGATAGCATTCAAATTTTACGCGATCGCGGCTATGAAATTTTCTTAGAAATTGGCCCCAAGCCGACGTTAATCGGGATGGGTAAGAATATCCTTAATGATTCTTCCCTCTCATGGCTGCCGAGTTTGCATCCGAAACGAGAAGACGGGTGGCAAATGAGAGCGAGTTTAGCAGCTTTATGGGTTCGCGGTGCGAATATCGATTGGCAACAATTCGAGGGAAAAAGCGATCGCCAACGCTTGACAAATTTACCTAACTATCCCTTCCAGCGCCAGAGTTATTGGCTGCCAGAAGCAACGGGAGATCGCATCGCCGCCCCCACCTTAAAAATTCACGAAAAAGCGCACCGCGATTGGTTTTATCGAGAAGAATGGGTACTAGCACCAGAGGAGAAACAATCAACCGCAGCAGAAATAGAACGACAATCTTTACTCATTTTTGCCCCGAACGCCGACCACGATAAAACCCTTCTTCAATCGCTTCAAAAAATTGGCGATTCTTGCTGGGTAGTTTATCCCGGCGAGCGTTACAAAAAAGATTCCTCCTCCTGGGAAATTAACCCCAGCAATCCCAATGACTTCCAGCAACTTTTAAGCGATGTTGCCGAAGATTCTATATCGGATTGTACGATTATCTACCTCTGGGGAGTGACTGAAAAACCCGCCCTTTCCTTAAAAGAGATCGAAAGCGAACAAAAGTTGAGCGGTGAGGGATTGCTGCATTTACTGCAAGCGCTTTACCAGCAAAACTTGAAAGGAAAAATTTGGGTGGCGACGCGCGGGACGCAAATCGTATTCCCGGAAGGAGAACGCAATAACATCGCTCAATCGATCCTCTGGGGGATGGCGAATGTGATTGCTTTAGAATATCCAGAACTTTGGGGGGGAATTATCGATTTACCCTCAGAAGTGGCAGGAAATGAAGGGGAAGTTCTCGCCGCCGCGCTTTTGGAGAGTCAGGGAGAAACTCGTCTTGCTTTCCGCAATGGCAAACGCTATGTTTCTCGCCTACAACGCGCCGAACAACCGGAAAATTCCTCAGTTTCCCTTCAGGGCGATGCGTCTTATTTAATTACCGGCGGATTGGGTTCATTGGGGTTGGAGGTTTCTCGCTGGCTGGTAGAAAAAGGCGCAAAATATTTAGTTATCCTCGGCAGAAGTGAAGTAAAACCCGAAGTACAATCCGCGATCGCGCGTTTGCAAAAATCCGGTGCTACAGTTATCTCTCTCCAAGCGGATGTTAGCAATGAAGCCGATTTAAAGCGCGTTTTAGATGAAGTAAAAACCCATCTACCGCCTTTACGCGGAATTGTTCACGCCGCCGGAATCCTCGACGATGGCTTACTGGCAGGATTGACCTGGGAACGATTTGAGAAAGTCTTTGCGCCTAAAGTCAGAGGTGCGTGGAACTTACATCAACTTACCCAAGAAATCCCCCTCGATTTCTTCGTTCTCTTCTCCTCTGTTGCTTCTGTACTCGGCTCTCCGGGGCAAGGTAACTATGCCGCCGCGAACGCCTTCCTCGACGCGATCGCGCATTACCGTCGCAGCCAACAATTACCCGCTTTAAGCATCAACTTCGGGCCGCTTTTAACGGGGATGGCAACTCAAAAACGGCTATCAACAAAAGGACTCGAACCAATTAGTATTGAGGCCGCTTTATCCGCCCTGGATAGCGTTTTTTCGACTTCCCAACCGCAAATCGGCATCTGGCAAGCGAACTGGGAAATCCTCCACCAACAATTCCCCAACTTCGCGCGCGCTCCTTATTTCCAAAACTTCCAAACCAGCGCACCCCTAAAATCCCAACCCGCAGCGATTTACGCAGAACTTTTAGCCCTTTCCCCCACTCAACGCGAAACCTACTTAACGGCATACCTGCAAACATCCCTCGCCCAAATCCTGCAACTCAATGGTACAGAAATTTCTAAGAGTGAAAGCTTGCTCGATTTAGGCATGGATTCCTTGATGGTAATGGAAGCCGTCGATCGCCTAAAAACCGATCTCGACTTAATGTTATACCCCCGCGAATTCTACGAACGCCCGAAAATCGAAATTCTTGCCAAATATCTCGCCGTCGAATTTGCGAAAACCCACGATATCGGTACGGTTATACCCACCAATCCACCAGAAATAACGACGATTTCAACCGCCGTTCCCCCCAAACCCTCCCAACTGCAACTCGATCGAAAATTACCCAAAATTGCCTTCATTCTCTCCAGTCCGCGCGCCGGTTCTACCCTACTGCGCGTCATGCTTGCCGGACATCCCGATTTAGCCTCGCCGCCGGAATTACACCTACTCCCCTTCGATACGATGGGCGAACGAGAAAGCGAACTCGGACTTTCTCACCTCGGCGAAGGATTGCAGCGCGCGCTGATGGAATTACAAGGCATGGATGGCGATGCAGCCGAAGATTTAGTCGCAAAATTAACCGCCGAAAATCGCTCGATTCCCGAAGTCTATGCCCAACTGCAAACCTTAGCAGGCGAGCGATTATTGGTTGACAAATCGCCAACGTATGCCTTCCATCGCGAAACCCTAGAACGCGCCGAAGCAATGTTTTCGGGTGCTAAATACGTCCATCTCGCGCGCCATCCTTACGCCGTCATCGAGTCTTTCTGCCGCCTGCGGATGGATAAACTCGTAGGAACGGGACAAGAAAATCCTTTCCAGCTAGCAGAATCGATTTGGACGAAGAGCAATCAAAATATTATCGAGTTTTTTGAAGGCATTGAAGCCGAACGGCATTACTTATTGCACTACGAAGCATTGGTAAAAAATCCCGAAGTTGAGATGCAAAAACTCTGTGACTTCCTGGAGATTCCTTACAATGAAGCGCTACTCGAACCCTATCAAGGAAAACGGATGACGGATGGCGTGAAAGAACGTTCGATGTCCGTGGGGGATCCGAACTTTTTGAAGCGCGATCGCATTGATGCTAAACTAGCCGACACTTGGCAAACCATCGAATTGCCGCAACCGCTCTCCGAAACCACACAGCAAGTCGCCCGATCGCTCGATTACGACTTACCGCGCGAGCAAACCCAACCTATCCCCCTGCAAGAAGAATTCATCGACGCGCGCGGACTCAACCTTTGCGTTTGTCGCTGGGGAGAACCGGAAAACCCCCTGATTCTGTGCGTACATGGCATTCTCGAACAGGGCGCAGCATGGCGGGATATCGCCGAACCCCTGGCAAGGCAAGGGTATTGCGTCGTTGCGCCCGACTTGCGCGGCCACGGCCGGAGCGATCGCGTCGGCCCCGGCGGATCCTATAATTTACTAGACTTCCTCGCAGATATCGATCGCGTCGTCGAACAACAGGGCGAACGTCCCTTCACCCTCGTCGGACATTCCCTCGGTTCCGTTCTCACCGCAATGTACGCCAGCATTCGTCCCGAAAAGGTGCAGAACCTCATTCTCATCGAAACCGTTCTCCCCACCGAAGTCCGAGAAACCGAAGCCGTCGAACAACTCGCCACCCACCTCAACTACCTCGCCACGCCGCCGCAGCATCCCGTCTTCCCCGATGTCGCCGCCGCCGCCGCCCGATTGCGCCTCGCCACCCCCGCCCTCAGCGAATCCTTTGCCCTGCAACTCGCAGAACGCATTACCGAACCCGTAGCAGGTGGCGTGCGCTGGCGCTGGGATGCGCTGCTGCGAACCCGCGCCGGGATTGGTTACAACGGCATTGACAGAAATCGCTATCTGTGCTTATTAAAGCAAATTCAAGCCCCGATTACTTTAGTGTACGGCGATCGCAGCGACTTTAACCGCCCCGAAGACCTCGCCGAACAGCAACAAGCGATGGCAAAAGCAGCTAAAATCGTGCTACCGGGCGGGCATAATTTGCACCTCGAAGCAGCAGCAGCGATCGCCGAAATTATTCGTAAAATTGCCAGAGGGTAGGGGGACTGTGGCTTGCTCGCATCGCAAGTATAATCGTTAGCGATAACAACCTTTTAACCTTAAAAAGGAGACTTGCTAAATACTGCATAACCCAGCAATCTTGGAAACGCGATTGTCATTTAATCAAACCTGCCTTTAAGCTCGATTCTAATGGAAACTCAGCCCCTAACAACTGAGATAAAGTTCGATCTCGTTATTCCTGGAATTCTTGCCGAACATCACTTAGAAGCCCAACGAAAAGCGAAAGAAGCTTACATGATGACCTTATTAAAGTATGGCGATATCAGTACAGGGCGAGCAGCCCGACTGCTAGATATCCCTCGCGTCGAACTGATTGACTCAATGGGAAGCTATAGTATCTCTCTATTCGATGAAACGATGACTGGATAAAATTTAGAACGAGAAGTCGCGCTGCTACAGAATATCGAGTCTGACAATCATAAATTGTCAGACTCGATACAACACCTCTTAGCGAACTCGCTAAAGTGGGTCATCTTAATTTACTGAAATATATTTTTGGAGAAGTCATTATTTCTCCCCCTCACCCCCTCACCCCCTCACCTGGTACGCTGAGCGAAGTCGAAGCGCCATCCCCCCATCCCCCAAACGGAAGAAACCGTAGCGGCGCTTTTACGATAAGATCTACTAGATTAAGTTTTATAGACTTAGCGTTCGAGAGGCGATCGCAACTCAAACCCCTTTGATTAGGGGGTATCGAACGTCAATTCTTTTGAAGACGGAGAAGAAACACGACATGGCTTACGAATTGCCCGCATTGCCCTACGACTACACGGCTCTCGAGCCTTACATTTCCAAAAATACCCTCGAGTTCCATCACGACAAACACCACGCGGCTTATGTAACGAATTACAACAAAGCCGTAGAAGGAACGGATATGGCAGACAAGTCGATTGAGGAAGTTATCAAGGCGGTTGCTGGCGATTCCTCGAAAGCGGGCTTATTTAACAACGCCGCTCAAGCTTGGAACCACAGCTTCTACTGGAACTGCATGAAGTCCGGCGGCGGCGGCGCTCCGAGCGGCGAACTCGCTGATAAAATCAATGCAGATTTTGGCAGTTTTGACAAGTTTGTCGAAGAGTTCAAAAACGCTGGCGCGACTCAATTTGGTAGCGGTTGGGCTTGGTTAGTTCTCGACAACGGCACGCTGAAAGTCACGAAGACGGGGAATGCTGAAAACCCCATGACTTCAGGACAAACGCCCCTTTTGACAATGGATGTTTGGGAACACGCCTACTACCTCGATTATCAAAATCGCCGTCCGGGTTACATTGACGATTTTGTTGCCAATTTAATTAATTGGGATTTTGTTGCTGAGAATCTAGCTGCTGCTAGCTAATCTCGCTTGCTGAATTTCAAAATAGTTTGATTTAGCTTATAAAATAGAGGTAGAATAGTATCTATCTCTATTTTTTTTCTTTTTTAATTATTAAGCAAGATTAACAGAATGGATAGCAAAGAACTGGCGCTCTATATCGAAGCAACCCAAGCCATGAGTAAACCTTGGATGCTCTTGCAATTGCGGTTAACTAAACTAAAAGAGCGGCGATCGGAACTTTCGCCAGAGGAATATATTGAGGCGCTGGAAGAACTGCACAAAGACTTAATGAATTTAGGCGATGAATGGATGGAATATGAGGGAGTCTAAAAAGCAATTCGGGGGGATAGCGAGACTTTTAGATACTCCTTCGACGACAAATGTTGCAGGGATTTATTCCTCCTAAATTTCCGTGCTATCCCCCCAGCATCCTGATGGAGGGGGAATCTGAGAGCGACAGACAATCGATCGTTGTTCGAGAAATTCTTGTATGGAAGTAATGGGTTAATTATGCCTAAAACTAAAACCAAAGCTGCTGAAGTTGATGTTGAGGATCCTCAATATTACTTTAATCGAGAATTAAGTTGGTTGGAGTTTAATTATCGAGTATTAGCCGAAGGATTAGATTCGCGAACATTGTTACTCGATCGTCTCAAGTTTCTCGCGATTTTTAGTGCAAATCTCGATGAGTTTTTTATGGTGCGCGTAGCAGTTCTGAAAAAACAAGTCGAAGCAAAAGTAATCAAACTGACATCAGACGGACGCACGCCGGAAGAACAATTACGAGCGATTCGCGATCGCCTCCTGCCCTTAGTCCAGCAACAAGATCGCGCTTTCGAGCGAGAGTTGCGCCCGCAGTTAGCAAAACAAGGTATTATTCTCGCCAATTATGTCGATTTAAGTCTCGAGCAACGCAAGCATTTACACAACTTTTTTGAAGTCCATATTTTCCCCGTTTTAACTCCCTTAGCCGTCGATCCGAGCCACCCGTTCCCTCACATTTCTAACCTCAGTCTCAATCTTGCCGTATTGGTTCAAGATCCCGAAACGAAAGAAGAACTATTTGCCCGTATTAAAGTCCCCAAAATTTTACCGCGCTTTGTTGTTTTACCCGAAGAACTTTATAATGCGAGCGAAACGGAAAAGCCCACGGTTTGGATGGGGGTTCCCATCGAACAAGTCATCGGCCATAATTTAGATGCTTTGTTTCCGGGGATGAACGTTCAAGAATGTTACCCATTTCGCCTGACGCGCAATGCAGATTTAACCGTAGAAGAAGACGAAGCTGACGATCTTTTGCTGGCTATCGAACAAGAGTTGCGTAAAAAACGGCGGCTGGGCGGTTCTTCGGTACGGCTAGAAATTCAGAATTCGATGCCGGCTAGCGTGCGCTCGACGCTGATGTGGGGGCTGCATTTGGGGGATGAAGATGTCTACGAGAGCGAAGGTTTGTTGGGATTGAATGACTTGTTTTTCTTTATGGATTTGCCGCTCCCAGAATTAAAAGAAGCACCCTGGACTCCGGCAATTCCGTTGCGATTGCAGCGCGCTCTCAATAGTACAGAAACAAACGCAACATTCGATCGCGAAGAAGGAAAAAGTTTCTTTCATATTATCCGCGATCGCGACCTCATGGTTCACCATCCTTACGAATCTTTCACCGCTTCGGTTCAAGAGTTTATCGCTCGGTCGGCTCGCGATCGGAAAGTTCTTGCGATTAAAATGACATTGTATCGAACTTCGGGAGATTCACCCATTATTGACTCGCTGATTGAGGCGGCGGAAAATGGCAAGCAGGTTGTCGCCTTAGTCGAACTTAAAGCCCGCTTCGATGAAGAAAATAACATTCAGTGGGCGAGAAAGTTGGAACAGGCGGGCGTTCACGTCGTTTACGGACTGGTGGGGCTAAAAACCCACACGAAAATCGTCTTAGTCGTGCGACAGGAAGATAAACAAATTCGCCGCTACGTTCATATCGGGACGGGAAATTACAATCCGAAAACCGCACGACTATATACGGATTTAGGATTATTTAGCTGCCAAGAAGAGTTAGGCGCAGATTTAACCGATCTATTTAACTTTCTTACGGGTTACTCGCGTCAACGCTCCTATCGTAAGATGTTAGTCTCTCCGGTCAATATGCGCGATCGCATAACGGCAATGATTGACCGAGAAATCGAACACTGCCACAACGGTAATAGCGGTCGAATTGTCGTAAAAATGAACTCCCTTGTAGACAAAAAAATTATTGCTGCCCTCTACAAAGCTTCCCAAGCGGGCGTTCAAATTGACTTAATTATTCGAGGAATTTGTTGCTTGCGGCCGGGTATTGCAGGACTCAGTGAAAATATTCGCGTCATTAGTATAGTCGGCAGCTTGCTCGAACATTCGCGCATTTTTTACTTCCACAATAATGGCGAAGATGAAGTTTATATCGGCAGTGCGGACTGGATGCCGCGTAATTTAGATCGGCGCGTTGAGGCAGTAACTCCAATTGACGATCCTGAAATTCGTAAAGATTTGCAAGAAATTCTCGGTGTAATGCTTGCAGACAATCGTCAAGCTTGGGAGTTACAATCGGATGGTAAGTACATTCAACGCCAACCGGAATCGGAACAGCAAGTGCAAAACGCGCAGCAAATTATTCGGGAAATGGCAGCGATGTCGTCGGGCATGAAATAGTTAGATGAAGCTAGCTGTCAACATAATTCGTATAAGATTGCGTTGCCTAGAATAAACTCTCCTAAATTCTCAGGATGACGGTGCGTTACGCTTCGCTAACACACCCTACTTTTCATTCTATGCAGCTTCACATCAATTTTTACACCCCCCTACTTAAATTAAAATTAGAGGCTTGTGACCTAAAATTACGAATTACGAATTACGAATTACGAATTATTTTGTCACTCTCTTGGGAGTAGTGGGCAGAAACTTTGCAGACTAAACCGCGATCGCTAGTTTCCATATATTCGGCAGCCAGGAGATTGTTAACACTGCGATAATAGAGAACGAGGCTGTTAACTCCAGAAAGCACTTGAATCGGCTCGAAATGTAAATCGGGGTAGGCGACTAAACCTTTACTAAAGTAGTCTCGTAATGCCGCTTTCCCGTAAATTGTGCCGCTCGGATTGTCGAGAAGTTTAACGATAAAGGGAGATGAAAACTCGATGTTTTCTTCGTAGTGCGATAAGATAGCTTCGAGATCGTGACGGTTCCAAGCATCAAACCATTGTTCTGCTAAGTTCATGTTTTTTAGGGTAGGTTGTACAATTTAAAAACGAGTGCGTTTATCACCTTACGAAGGCGTTAAAATTGTGACGCGATCGCGCGTTTTAATCTCCCCCGTACTGCGCGGAATTGCATTTTCTCCAAACAGAATTCCAGCTTGACTAAATCTGCGAAATGTGCTTAATGTTTTCAAGGGTTCTTGTCGTTCGTTGCGGTGTCCGCTGGCTTGATCGGTTGTCGTAACAATGCAGCGATCGCAGGGTTTCACCAAATCGAAAGTAAGTTCGCCAATTTGAAGCGCATCCCAGTTATCTTCAGCAAAAGCTTCGTTGGATTCGATAACGAGATTGGGGCGAAAACGATTCATCGGAACGCTTTGAGAGTCGTCGCCATACTTTTGCTTTAAACGTTGGTTGAGATTATCTAGGGAAGCAGTATTCACAATCAGGAAGGGATAACTATCGGCAAAACTGACGGTTTCATTTCCTTGAATTGCATATTGAGAATTGACGGGGCGAGGGTATTGAGGAGATTGGCGAAGAAGGCGAAAGTTTCCTTCGAGTTTTAAAGCAGCTTGAAGCCAGTTAGCAACTTCATTTCCTTGGTCGATCGCGCGCGTCTGGGTTCGCCAAATTTGCAGGGGAGTTTCTTTCCCTTCTAAAGTCGGATTGAGGTAAAAAGGCTCGCTCTTTTGCCCGTCAATCCCTAACACCATTGTCTCTCCTTCAAAGCGAACGAGAAGCGTTGCGAGTTGTGGATATTGACGCTGAGTGATAAACATTCCGGCGGGGTCTGCGATCGTAAATTCTCGATCCCATTCAAACCCTTTAAGAGTAACAGAAGCGCGTTCTAAAGGAATGCCGCGACAGGACTTGATGGGGTAGATAAATAGCGACTGAACTTGCATAAAAGCTTTCTCGCGATCGCGGGAAGTAAACTATAATCATGAAGTGATTATAAACCGCTCTGGCTTGGGATGAAGCGCTGATGGTCGAGACAACCCAAACAATCAATCGCTTTCCCCCGGAAAAGGTTCTGCATTATCCTTTTGTCGTTCTCCACCAAACAATGGGAGTGCCGGAAACCTGGTGCTATCGTCGCCAAGTCTTAACGATTTTCCAATTATCAGATGGGAAATATATCGAGCAAGAATCTAGTCGCATATTTCCCTTAATTTCCTCACAAACTTTAAACCAATTTCTCGAACGAGGACAGCAGTCTAAGAATCATAATTTCCTCATTCAAGAATTCCGCACTTGGTTGCGGCAACGCAATTCTCTTCAGTAAAGGATACCGCGATTAATCGATAGCCTCTAATAATTGTAACGCCGCTCTAGCCAAGTCCGAACCTCACTTTCGCGATCGAAAACACGAGCGCTTTTGCTGTACGGATCGTAGACTTTAAAGTAAAGATTTCCAAGGCGATCGCGCTTTTCTTGAATATATAGCGTTTTTCACGTGAGTGAGGTACAGTAACAGCAATGTGTAAACCAGTTACGAAAATCCTGCTCAGTCACTTGAGCATAAGCTTGAGCTAGTGCTTC
>NZ_JACJSM010000041.1 GCF_014698145.1 Oscillatoria sp. FACHB-1406
CCTGAGTGAAATGAAAGAGGAAATAAAAAATTTAACACATTATCACTGGTTACATTTTCTCTAATTCTTTCGGTGGGTATCGCAACCGGATTTGGTATTAATCTATGTCTTTATCTCTAAATCAGATTGAAAAGAAAATCGAAGAAATCGATCGCTTTGCCAATTCATCTAGTCAGCGATACGGACGATTACTCAACTGGCAGAACCCGCCCGATCCGTTCTGGCATTATGGTATCGGTCTGTCCGACACGCATATTTTCGATACAGGTCGTGGGTTAATTCCATTTGAAAGGAGTGAGGCAAAACTTGTTGTTGGCATTGACCAAATAGCATTTAAACCGAAACTAACGATTGCACGGCTCAAATATGCTCTCTATGTTTTCGCTGATTGGGAGTATAGTTTAACGGGCTGGAATTGCGAACATCTAGGTCGATTGATTGCAACAGATTGTCCTAGATGTTACCAGAGTAGCCCGATATGGTGGTTGTGCAATATGACTCCCGAAGGCGACCACAAAATTGCACATCGCATTTTTAATGATTATCTAAAAAAGGTTGATTCTAGTCTGAATCGTTAATATTTTTATGTGCTTCATTTACAAGTTTTACGAGCGATAAAATTCCTCATACAAAAGGAAAACCAAAAGATTTAAATCAATTATTTGATAGCAGTTGTTTAAACTGCCCCAGCACTAAATAACCGCCCGATGGTTTCTTCAATCGGTGAATCGCCGATACTGAGATCTAAGACTTCAGTTTGAGCGAGAATGCGAGAAACTGTGGCGGTGAGTTCTTCGCGACGCACTAAAAAGCGGACTTCTCGACCCTCTATGCTCTCTATTTCAGCATAATCGCTCAACTTTTCCCTGGGAAGGGTATGGGCAAATTCGACGCGCACTTCGCTGTAGGGGGAAAACCGTTCGAGTAGTTCGTCGAGTTTGCCGTCGTACATCAACTGTCCTTGGTGAATGATGAGGACACGATCGCACAGTGCGGTAATATCAGCCATGTAGTGACTGGTGAGCAATATCGTCGCTTGGTAGCGCTGATTGTAGGTTCTGAGGAATTCGCGCACCGCTGCTTGTGCGTTCACATCCAACCCAAGCGTCGGTTCGTCGAGGAATAAAACCTGCGGTTGGTGCAACAGCGCAGCGAGGAGTTCTGCTTTCATGCGTTCGCCGAGGGAAAGTTTGCGAACGGGTTGTTCGAGCTTACCCTGGAGAGAGAGCATCTCGGTTAATTCTCCCAGACGTTCGTTGAAGGCGCGATCGCTAATTTTATAAACCGCTGCATTAATCCGCAACGAGTCCAGCGCCGGTAAATCCCAGAGCAATTGCTGCTTCTGTCCCATTACCAAGCTCATTTTCTCCAAAAACGGCGTTTGGCGGCGAAATGGGCGATATCCTGCCACGCGCACCGTTCCGCTCGAGGGATGAACCAACCCCGTCAGCATCTTCAGCGTTGTCGTTTTCCCCGCGCCATTCGGCCCGAGAAATCCTACGACTTCCCCCGATTCAATGTTAAAAGAAACATCTTGTACCGCCTTAATATAGCGATATTGGCGGCGAAAAAAATGAGTTAGCGTTGCTTTGAACCCCGCCTCCTTAATGGCGACAGGGTAAGTTTTACTTAGGTTCTCAACCTCAATGATAGGCACCACGGTAGAATGGGGGGCTAGGATTCAAGTACGCGCCCTTCCTTAACGGCGAGCAATCGTACCAATCCCCATCGTATCTGTTTTTGCGGTTTCGCGGTTGAATTTTGAATTCGCGATCGCGCCGGTTGCGTTACCATGAACCACAAATCCTTCTCAATTCTAGATTTGGAGATAGTATGAGCAACATCGGAGATAGCATGAGCAATATTGCCGGTAACTTGAGCAATATGGCTGGTAACTTAAACCAAAACCACAGACTGCGGAATATTCTAGCCGGTGCGGGAATTGCGACTGTTGGCGCAATTGGTACAAAAATGGCAGTTGATTATTTCCGCAATCGCGGCAAAGAAGATGTCATTGATGAAGCTCAAGGCGATGCAGAACCGACTTCATCGCAAGAACTCGCTTATGCAACGGTTGATACCAGTTCCGTGCAGCAGTTTCTCGATGGTAGTTTTGGAGATCCGGGGCGCTACGTTCCCAACCGCCCACCCAAGGTTTTTGACTATCAAGGACAGCAATATATGGTGATTTGGGCGCGCGATAACGAGAAGCAAAAAAATCAATTGTTAGCGTTTCAATATACGCCCTCCGGTCGTCACATGATTGCCAGCGTCGGCTATACCGACAGTCAAACTGACTATAATTTAAATTTGGGCGGTACGCCTTTTGCTGTTGAAATCAACGGTCAAAAAATGACTGCGGGGAAAGGTGCGACGGGCGGAACGAATGATGTTGATTTTGTCTTGGCTTAAAGACGATTTAGCAACTTTTTCTTAAAAACTTGTAGAGATGTTGACTTGCAATGTCTCTACAGTCCATAAACGGGCTAAGCATTTGGAAAAGGTGCGTTACGCTTCGATAACACAAGCTACCTCCTATTGGAGAAGGTGCGTTACGCTTCGCTAACACACCCTACTTCTTTGCTCCAATTTTTTAATTTTTAATTTTTAATTTTTAATTTTTAATTTATCTATTGGGTGGAACGACAACGCTTGCAGCAGCAGCGAGGGAGGTTCCGCACCAAGGACAACCGATATCAATGCGATCGTAGCTGGAAATGCGGTGACAGTGGGGACATTCTAAACCATAGACGGCAGGTTGCGCTTGGGCGGCGATAGGAGAGGGTGCGACGATAATCGTAGGTGCGTAAGTCGGAATAGGTTGCGGGAGAACAATGGCGGCAACTTTCAGCACCGTTACGCCCAATTGAATGATACTACCCGGATTTAAGAGCGCTTCGCCCGTCGCGAGGGAGCGTCCGTCGATAATTGGGGGATTGCTGGGGCGCAAACTGCGCAGTATGAACCCAGTTGGGTTAGGGTTGAAAAAGATTTCGACGTGCAATCCAGAAACGGTAGGATCGATCAGAAGGATATCGCAGCGTAAAGGATCGCGTCCGATGCGGACGGTTCCGGGGTTTTTGCTGGCTTGACGATCGCGGATTGTTTGGGTTTTGATGCGATCGCCCTCCTGCCATTCTAAAATCAGTTCGGACATCTTTCGCCTTGCTCTGTTACCACCTGAGATCCAAGATAGCGTTTCCGAAGCGGAACTGTCACGACTCAGATGGGTAATATTGCACGGCACTAATCCTGTCGCGCTATACAATGGTTTGAATGTCCAAACCGACTTCATCGCTATGACTCACGCTACTGATGTTCGTACCCTCGCTCGCTGGATGGCGGCAGATTTCAGCAATCAAGCCCAAGCGCTCGAAAATCCGCCGTTTTTCGCCCATATTCGCGTCTGTATGAGACCGCTACCCGATGACATTTTGGGCGGTACGAGCGTCTTTTTAGAACAAGCTTACGATTACGCGCTTAACCAACCCTATCGCTTGCGGGTTTTAAAGTTTATTGCGATCGGCGATCGTATCGAGTTAGAAAATTATAAGGTTACGGATGAAGCTCAATTTTACGGCGCATCGCGCGATCTCAATCGCCTTAAAAACCTAACGGCAGAACACCTCGAAAAATTACCGGGATGCGATATGTTTGTCGATTGGACGGGGACGAGTTTTAAAGGGGTTGTGAAACCGGGAAAAGGTTGTTTGGTGGAACGGAAGGGACAAAAGACTTATTTAGATAATAGTTTTGAGGTCGATCCCGAACAGTTAATCAGTTGGGATATTGGTAGAGATTTAGAAACAGACCAACAAGTTTGGGGATCGATCGCGGGGCCTTTTCATTTCGTGCGTCGTACCAGTTTTGCTGACGAGATTCAAGGCTAGAAAATTAAGCATTCTAGTACCTCAAGCCCCTGAAAACTTCTAGAAATCGTGTCTGCAAATAATCCCTATAAAGAGATCGCAACTGAATACGCCCGCCTCCTCCATTCTCCCATCGAACCCCACCCAACACCGCCGTCGCGCCCCCAACTTCCCGCCGACGCGTCGAAAGTGTTGCTTTTTTCCCCCCATCCCGACGATGAATGTCTTACGGGGGCATTACCTTTACGCTTATTGCGAGAAGGGCAATTTAAAATCATTAACATTGCCATCACTTTAGGAAGTAAAAAAGAACGGCAGCAAGAACGCTGGCAAGAATTACAAAACGCCTGTAACTTCCTCGGTTTTGAAACCATCGTACCGGCAAAAAATGGCTTAGAAGCAATTAACCCCAGCGCGCGCCAAAATAATCCCCAACACTGGAACGAAGCCGTAGAAATTATTGCAGACATCCTCGCCCAATATCGCCCCCCCATTATTTTTTGTCCCCACGAAGGCGATAAACATCCCACCCATATCGGAACGCATTATTTAGTTATGGATGCGTTGCAACGATGCAGCGATTTCTGCTGCTGCGTCGTCGAAACCGAATTTTGGGGCGCGATGGAAAGTCCCAACCTGATGGTAGAGTCTAGTTGCGAAGATGTCGCCGATTTGATGGCAGCTACCGCTTGTCACGTCGGCGAAGTCCAGCGCAATCCCTATCACCTGCGCCTTCCTGCTTGGATGGCGGATAACGTGCGGCGCGGGGGCGAACTGGTGGGCGGTGCGGGGGCGAGGGTTCCCGATTTTAGTTTTGCGACGCTGTACCGACAGCGGTATTGGGCGGGAGGAAGTTGGAAGGAGGGGACAGAGGGCGGTGAAATTGTGGCGGTGGGGGATGAGTTGCGGTCGCGTTTTTTCTAGGCGCGTGCGAGAGAAGAAAGGGAGGGTGATGATATAGCCTTTCTCAAAGGGATGAGGTACAAAAATTGAAATTAGATGGGTAGGGGCGAATGGCATTCGCCCGCACGCTGTACCTCACGCAAACGAAAAATACTGTATTCCGACGCGATCGCGTCGAGATTCTCCGGGTTTTGCAGGGTGCTAGGGATTTGGAGGATATTTTATCGAACCTTGATGAAGAGATTTAACGAATAATTCAGCGCGTGCGGTTGCTATTGAAATTAATAAGGGCTCGGTTTTGTGCCGTCGCCAAGGACAACACCTCATCGTCAGGATTGTTTCGCGGCGATCGATAAATGGTAGGGGCATCATTGGTGTCAACTTAAGAATTTCTGGTAGGATGCGCGCCGCGAAGCGGATCCCTGCGGGATCGCGCCGACCTGCCCGAGTTAACTCAAGACCCGATGAG
>NZ_JACJSM010000042.1 GCF_014698145.1 Oscillatoria sp. FACHB-1406
TAACCTGGCACCGAGCTATTGTCCCAGTCGGCAACCCGACGAGTATCTTCACCGCAACAGCGTTTCACCTCCGAGTTCGGGATGGAATCGGTGTGGTTCCACCGCGCTAACAGCACCAGGAAAACCTGTGAGAGTCAATCACCCTCAAGACTGCATCGCTTAATCGTCCTAAAAATCTTCGAGTCGGGGTCTTCTGCTGATTTTTCCCTTAAGGGTCAAGCCCTCGGTCGGTTAGTACGCCTCGGCTTCATTCCTTACAAAACTTCCACCTAGCGCCTAGCAAACGGGTGTTCTTCCCGTGACCTTACTGGTTTATACCATGAGAGCACTCATCTCGAGGTGGGCTTCCCACTTAGATGCTTTCAGCGGTTATCCGCTCCGCACTTGGCTACCCAGCGTTTACCGTTGGCACGATAACTGGTACACCAGCGGTGCGTCCTTCCCGGTCCTCTCGTACTAAGGAAGACTCCTCTCAATGCTCTTGCGCCTGCACCGGATATGGACCGAACTGTCTCACGACGTTCTGAACCCAGCTCACGTACCGCTTTAATGGGCGAACAGCCCAACCCTTGGGACGTACTTCCGCCCCAGGTTGCGATGAGCCGACATCGAGGTGCCAAACCTCCCCGTCGATGTGGACTCTTGGGGGAGATCAGCCTGTTATCCCTAGAGTAACTTTTATCCGTTGAGCGACGGCCCTTCCACGCAGTGCCGTCGGATCACTAAGACCGTGTTTCCACCCTGCTCGACTTGTCAGTCTCGCAGTCAAGCTCCCTTGTGCCTTTACACTCTCCGCGCTGATTTCCAACCAGCCTGAGGGAACCTTTGTGCGCCTCCGTTACCTTTTTGGAGGCGACCGCCCCAGTCAAACTGCCCACCTGAAACTGTCCCTTCCCCGGCTTACGGGTTAAGGTTAGAATTTTCGCCTCGCCAGAGTGGTATCTCACCGTTGGCTCTGTATTCCCCACAAGGAATACTTCAACGCCTCCCACCTATCCTGCGCAAGCGAAGCCAAAAAGCCATTCCAGGCTACAGTAAAGCTTCATAGGGTCTTTCTGTCCGGGTGCAGGGAGTCCGTATCTTCACAGACAATCCTATTTCGCCGAGCCTCTCTCCGAGACAGCGCCCAGATCGTTACGCCTTTCGTGCGGGTCGGAACTTACCCGACAAGGAATTTCGCTACCTTAGGACCGTTATAGTTACGGCCGCCGTTCACCGGGGCTTCAGTCGTCAGCTTCAAGCGCGAACGCCCTGACCAACTTCCTTAACCTTCCGGCACTGGGCAGGCGTCAGCCCCCATACTGCGTCTTACGACTTGGCGGAGACCTATGTTTTTGGTAAACAGTCGCCTGGGCCTCTTCACTGCGACCAGCATTGCTGCTGGCACCCCTTCTTCCGAAGTTACGGGGTTATTTTGCCGAGTTCCTTAGAGAGAGTTATCTCGCGCCCCTCGGTATTCTCTACCTCCCTACCTGTGTCGGTTTCGGGTACAGGCTTCAAACCGTTATGACGTTTAGGGCTTTTCTGGGAAGCCTGAAAGTCACCACTTCCCCGCCGTAGCGGGTCGGACTCGCTTCTTAGCTCTGTCGGTTTTCTCCCAACTTCTTCGCCTCGAACACTTACACCGGAACTACCATTCTCCGGATGATGACTTCCTTCTCCGTCCTCCTTCGTCACGGTTTGACGGTACGGGAATTTTAACCCGTTCTCCATCGACTACGCTCTTCAGCCTCGCCTTAGGTCCTGACTTACCCTCCGAGGACGAGCCTTGCGGAGGAACCCTTAGGGTTTCGGGGTTGGTGATTCTCACACCAATTTTCGCTACTCAAGCCGACATTCTCACTTCTAGAAAGTCCACACCTGCTTGCCGCTAGTGCTTCACCCCTTCTAGAACGCTCCCCTACCAATACTTCCGTATTCCACAGCTTCGGTATGTGACTTAGCCCCGTTCATTTTCGGCGCAGGAGCGCTTGACCAGTGAGCTATTACGCACTCGTTCGAGGATGGCTGCTTCTAGGCAAACCTCCTGGTTGTCTGGGCACTCCCACCTCCTTTCTCACTGAGTCACAATTTTGGGACCTTAGCTGGTGGTCTGGGCTGTTTCCCTCTTGACGATGAAGCTTATCCCCCACCGTCTCACTGGGAGTTTCCAACAATGGTATTCTGAGTTTGCCTCGCTTTGGTACCGCTCTCGCAGCCCGCAGCGAAACAGTGCTTTACCCCCATTGTGGACTTGACTCCCGCTGCGCCTAAACACATTTCGGGGAGAACCAGCTAGCTCCGGGCTCGATTGGCATTTCACCCCTAACCACACCTCCTCCGCCAATTTTTCAACATTGGTCGGTTCGGACCTTCACTTGGTTTTACCCAAGCTTCATCCTGGACATGGTTAGATCGCCCGGGTTCGGGTCTGCAAACTCTGACTTTTAGGTCGCCCTTTTCGGACTCGCTTTCGCTTGGGCTTCGGCTTAGTTCGCCTTAACCAGCCAGAGCCTGCAAGTCGCCGGCTCATTCTTCAACAGGCACGCGGTCAGACGTTTAATCGTCCTCCCACTGCTTGTAAGCTAACGGTTTCACGTTCTATTTCACTCCCCTTTCGGGGTTCTTTTCACTTTTCCCTCGCGGTACTGGTTCGCTATCGGTCACGCAGGAGTATTTAGCCTTACCAGGTGGTCCTGGCTGATTCACTCGGAATTTCACGGGCTCCGAGCTACTCGGGATACAACCACAATTTCTTAGTTTTCCGACTACAGGACTTTAACCTCCTCTGGTGCCGCTTTCAACGGCTTCGTCTTCTTTAAGACCTTGCTGATGGTCGTCCCACAACCCCCTCTCCCGTAGGACAGGGTTTAGGCTCTTCCCTTTTCGCTCGCCGCTACTGGGGGAATCACTTTTGTTTTCTCTTCCTCGGGCTACTAAGATGTTTCAGTTCGCCCGGTTCGCTCGCTCTTGCCTATGGATTCAGCAAGTCGTACTTTGGGGTTGCCCCATTCGGACACCTCCGGCTCAATGCTTGTTTCCAGCTCCCCGGAGCGTTTCGTCGGTAACTACGTCCTTCTTCGCCTCTGCGTGCCTAGGGATCCGCCGTTAGCTCTTTCTAGCTTGACCTTTCCTTTGGATTGTTCTGCTGCCATGACCTCCCTGACTTGGGGTCATGGCTGGACTTTGACTCTATTTCTTTAGGATTCTTAAGTTATGCAGTTTTCAAGGTTCTCTTTTCCGAACTTTCGTTCGGCATTCGCTTCCCTCAATTCGATATTGAGCTTGACGATGCCAAATTTAGCTCTTTTCGCTTTTTTGAGTTTAAGGTGGGCCATCCTGGACTCGAACCAGGGACCTCACCCTTATCAGGGGTGCGCTCTAACCACCTGAGCTAATAGCCCCAACCGCGAACCTTTTTAATAGTTTGAAAGCTTTGTTTTTGGGTTTCCCAACGTTTCGACCGAGGGATTGTTGAGTGGGCCAAGACCTCTTGATAATTTGGGTTGGGTCGATTGGCTTCCTTCGGGTCTCCCTTTAAAGGAGGTGATCCAGCCACACCTTCCGGTACGGCTACCTTGTTACGACTTCACCCCAGTCACTAGCCCCACCTTCGGCGCCCTCCTCCGCGAACGGTTGGAGTAACGACTTCGGATGTTGCCAGCTCCCATGGTGTGACGGGCGGTGTGTACAAGGCCCGGGAACGGATTCACCGCCGTATGCTGACCGGCGATTACTAGCGATTCCTCCTTCACGCAGGCGAGTTGCAGCCTGCGATCTGAACTGTGGCTGAGTTTGATGGGATTCGCTTGCTCTTGCGAGGTTGCTGCCCTTTGTCTCAACCATTGTAGTACGTGTGTAGCCCAGGACGTAAGGGGCATGCTGACTTGACGTCATCCCCACCTTCCTCCGGTTTGTCACCGGCAGTCTCCCTAGAGTGCCTAACTTAATATTGGCAACTAAGGACGAGGGTTGCGCTCGTTGCGGGACTTAACCCAACATCTCACGACACGAGCTGACGACAGCCATGCACCACCTGTGTTCGCGCTCCTTACGGCACTCCGACCTTTCAGCCGGATTCGCGACATGTCAAGCCCTGGTAAGGTTCTTCGCGTTGCATCGAATTAAACCACATACTCCACCGCTTGTGCGGGCCCCCGTCAATTCCTTTGAGTTTCACACTTGCGTGCGTACTCCCCAGGCGGGAAACTTAACGCGTTAGCTTCGGCACGGCTCGGGTCGATACAAGCCACGCCTAGTTTCCATCGTTTACGGCTAGGACTACAGGGGTATCTAATCCCTTTTGCTCCCCTAGCTTTCGTCCCTCAGTGTCAGTTCCGGTCCAGTAGAGCGCTTTCGCCACCGGTGTTCTTCCCAATCTCTACGCATTTCACCGCTACACTGGGAATTCCCTCTACCCCTGCCGGACTCTAGCTCTTCAGTTTCCACGGCTCCTCCGGAGTTGAGCTCCGGTCTTTAACCGCAGACTTGATGGGCCACCTACGGACGCTTTACGCCCAATAATTCCGGATAACGCTTGCCTCCTCCGTATTACCGCGGCTGCTGGCACGGAGTTAGCCGAGGCTTATTCCTCGGGTACCGTCATTTTTTTCTTCCCCGAGAAAAGAGGTTTACAACCAATAGGCCTTCTTCCCTCACGCGGTCTTGCTCCGTCAGGCTTTCGCCCATTGCGGAAAATTCCCCACTGCTGCCTCCCGTAGGAGTCTGGGCCGTGTCTCAGTCCCAGTGTGGCCGATCGTCCTCTCAGACCGGCTACCGATCGCAGCCTTGGTAGGCTCTTACCCCACCAACTAGCTAATCGGACGCGAGCTCCTCTCGAAACAATAAATCTTTCACCTTTCGGCTTATCGGGTATTAGCAGTCGTTTCCAACTGTTGTCCCCGTCTTCGAGGTAGATTCTCACGCTTTACTCACCCGTCCGCCACTAGATACCTAAGTATCTCGTTCGACTTGCATGTGTTAAGCAGACCGCCAGCGTTCATCCTGAGCCAGGATCAAACTCTCCATTTTAGTTTTGAGTTTTCTTTAGCTCTTTTTGCCTTCTCCCTCCTTAGAGGGATTTTGGCTCTTTTTTAGTCTTTTTCTGACGTTGGGGGTTGACCCCACATCGCTTTCAAACTATTCTTTTTTCTAGGTTCGGCGCGTCCGCTCCGGACTTCCTTTGCAGCGCGCATTTACAAATGTAGCCCCTTTTCCCAGACTTGTCAACTC